>JANLWD010000020.1:0-6889 GCA_031364345.1 Sphingomonas sp. | reverse complement strand
GGCGGCGCGCGCATCGTCGCCTTCATTGCCGTCGGCGTCCTGATGCTTGTCGTTGGCTATCTGGCCCCGTTGCCACCCAAATTGCGCGCCGCCGACACCGCTGCCGACGAAAGATTGCCGGCATGACGACAATCAGACTGTCGCTGATCATGGTGGCGGCGTTGGCAGTGGCCGCAGCTGGGCCGGCGGGATCCGACAGCGATGCAGCGTCATATCGATTGCGGATGCCATTGACGCTGGCGAGCGACGCGCCGGTCCAGCGTATCACGGTGCCGGTGCAAGCGCTTGTGGCATCACAAAGTGCCGACCTGTCGGATATCCGCGTGTTCGATGCCAGCGGCCGTCAGGTGCCGATGGCGCAGATAACGGCGATGCCAGCACCAAGTCGCGAAATCGGTTTCCCGGCACTGCCGATCCTCGGATCACGGCCCATGCTCGACGTGACGGGCGTCTCACTGGCAATCGATGATCAGGGTCGCGCTCGGGTTGCATCGCTCGACGGCAAGATCATCAAGGCGGATGCAACGACAATGGTCGTCGGCGCGCTGTTCGATACACGCGCCCAGAACGGACAGGCAGAGCAACTTGCGCTCGACGCCAGCGTTCCAGCGAGCCAGCCGGTGACGTTCGCCGTCGAGGGGAGCGCGGACCTGAAAACATGGCAGCCGTTGGGCGAACGCGTCGTTTACCGCACCCCGTCCGGCGCCGGGCGGAATGGCGATGCGACAATTACGTTACGCGGATCATTGCAATCCGGAACATGGTTGCGCGTCACCTGGCGCGCCGAAACGCCGCTCATAGCGCCCGTTGTCGTTCGGGGCGCAACCTTGACCACTCGTGCCGCCGTCGTGGCACCATTGGTGATCGTGCCGGCGACGACGTCCGTCCTTACCAACAGTCACACGCTTGAATTCGATGTGCCGTTTGCAACGCCGATCGCGACGATTACGATCGATCCACGCGGCAATGAAGGAATTCTGCCCGTACGCATATTTGGCCGCAACAGCCGCGAAGCACCGTGGATCACGCTTGGCGAAGGACGCGCTGCGGCAACGACAGCAACGGCAATTGCGATCGGCGCGCGTGCGGTGCGCATGATCCGGATCGAGGCCGACCGCCGCACCAGCGGGTTCAGCATCGCACCGGCAATTCGTTTCGGACTGTCGTCACGCGAAATCGCTTTCGTGGCGTCGGGCGCGCCACCCTATGAATTTGCGGCCGGACGCGCTTTGGCGAGCAACATTTTCCTGCCGCTGGACCGGATCACGCGCGTCGCGGCGTCGGCTATCCCGCGGGCAGGCATTGCGGATTCGCCCCCTGCACCGATCGCGCTTTTACCGGTCGCTGACGGCGGCGCATCGCAGCGGCGCCTGATATTATGGGCAATCCTGATCGCGGTGACGGCGCTTCTTGCCGGGATCGCATGGCATCTTTGGCGGCGAACCAGACCGCAACTTGTCGAAACGCCAACGCCAAATGGTCCCGATCGAGATGGTGCCACGCCACCGATCGATTAAAGCCCGATGCTGTTTGGCATCACGCGCAAGTCGGGCGTGGGGCTTTCGACAATCAGTGCGCTATTCTATGGTTCGGGCATGTCCGATGATTTTGCGATTGGCACACCACCCGAACGCGACAGGGCGATCACGATTGTGGCGATCGGCATGTCGGGGCTCGGGCGAAGCGCAGGTTGGTCGCACGGATGATGCGAATTGCAGGCATAGTCGCGATGGTCCTGCTGTCCTCCCCGGCATTTGCCACGACGCGCGACGACAACAGCGAAGTCAGCGTCCGCGCCGCACCCCGGCAAATCCCGGTGCTGGATAATCGTGTCATGGATTTGACGTCGTGGATATTGAGCGACGGGTCGACGATCGACTGGGGCGAAATTTCGCGCGATGCGGCCGAAACCGAGCGCCGTGTGCGCCAGATTGCGGCGGCCGAAGCCGGCATCGAACGCGTGGAGCGCGAACGGGCCGAGGCCGCAGCGATTGCCGAACAAGCAGCGCGCGACCGATATGCAAAAGCGCTCGCAGACTGGGTCAAAGCAACGGCCGCGAACGAAGCCGAATGCCGCAAGCATCCGGACCGGCCATGCCCCGTCATTCCGGGTCCACCACCGATCAGGCGCGGCAGCCACGGCAAACCGATCGCCTATGCAGCGGCGCCGTTTCAGGTCGAAATCCGTTATGCCAAGCGGATTGCCCTGTCGCGTTTTCCCGGCGGCGACAATCCGGCAAATGCGCCGTGGGAACTGCGCCACAAATGCGGCGGCGGGCTGATTGCTGCCGATTGGGTTTTGACTGCGGCGCATTGTGTCAGCCCGGCCGATCTTAGGGACGGGATCGAAGTTCATTTGGGCAGTGCCGACATTTCGCGCGATGGCGGTGTCGTCCTGCCGGTCGACAGGGTCGTGCGGCACCCCGATTACCGGCCGTCGAACATGTATTTGCACGACATCGCATTGCTGCATATCGCATACCCGACCGACGCTGTGCCTACCGCCGTGACACGAACGCTGACGCTGACGCGCGCCGATCCGCGCGACCGGGCGGCCGTATTCGCGCCGGGCTGGGGACGGATCGTCGATGCCAGCGCAAAACCGGTCGCCATCCTGCGGCGATATGCAATGCAGATCGTTCCCCGCGGCGAATGTGCGGCGCTCCCCGGATACGGACCGGCCAAGATCCACCGCAATGTGTTGTGCGCAGGCGGCAACGGGGTCAAGACATGCGAAGGCGACAGCGGGGGTCCGCTGGTGCTCGATACACCCGGCAACGCGCGTGAAATCGATTATAAAGTCGTCGGCGTCGTGTCGTGGAACAAGTCGATATGCGACGGCACGCGCGATCCGCGGCCCGGCGTTTACACCGCCGTCGCACCCTATGCCGAATGGATCGAAACGACGATCAGCGCACCGCCACCGACGGCGCGCTGATCACGTCAGTTTTTGAGGACGACACCGCCGCTCGACGTCTTGTCCTCCTCGTCGGCCGTGTTCATCATGTTCGCGGCGTTCTCTGCGACCATGGCATTGTCGGTCGCTTCCGCGTTTGCGGCGACCATGCCATTGTCCGTCAGTGCCGTGTCCGCAGCCATGGCATTTTCATCGACGGCATTGACCGCAGCGGCATTGTCGGCAGCCGGCTTGCTGCAACCTGCCGGAATGATCGCCAGCGTTGTGGCAATCAGCGCAATCTTCATTTTAGACATCATCTTCTCCCCCGCAAATGAGCGCAAAGCCTACAGGAACCCGAGCGAACTTAGCAATCGTTTGAAACGCGGCTCTTTTCGAAGCGGATCGAGGAACGGGTCGGATCGCGCGTACATCAGGCCGACATCGGGAACCGTGGCGGCATGTTCGAGCCGATCGAGCGCGGCAACCCGATTGCCCGACTGCGCAAGAAACTGTGCCTGCTGATAAGTCGAACTGTCGCCGAAACGCGAAACCAGCGCCGCAAAGGATTGACGCGCGGCACTCGCGTTGCCGCTTGCATGATCGACGATCGCAAGACCGGTCAGCCGCAGCAATTCGTGCGGTTCGGCGCGATAAGCCGCCCGCGCGCCTGCGAAATCGCGCAAAGCGACCTTGGCGTCACCGATCCACGCATGAGCGTCGAGAAGCTCTGGATTGAGCGAAAGCGCTTTTTGCAAAGCAGCAATCGCACCGGGGAAATCACGTCGCGCATAAGCGACATAGCCCGCGACCCGGTGGATCATCGGATTGAACGGATCGATGACGATCGCGCGGTCCATCGCATCGCGTGCGCCCGCGATATCGCCCGTCGCGGCGGCATAGATCGCAAAGCGGCCGAGGATGCTCGCGTCACCGCCGCCGATTGCGCGCGATCGCCGATAATGTTCGCGCGCATCGGCGACCCGCAGCAGTCCCTGAAACAATATATACGCAAGTGTCGACTGCGCATCAGGCAAATCCGGTGCAAGCGCAACGGCGCGGTTCGCGGCGACAAGTGCTTCGCGATAGGTTGTGCGCAGCGTCGATGCGTCGCCGAACTGGCTCGCGACGATGTACAATGTCCGGGCGCGCGCCGCATGCGCGGCGGCAAAACGCGGATCGGCGGCAATGGCAGTATCGAATTGCGCCAATGCCGCCTGTGCCGCAGCGGCATCGGTAATGCGTGCGTAGAGATCGCGACCACGCAGATAGGCGTCATAAGCAACAGTATTTTTGCTTCCGGTCACGCGGGGGACGTTGGTGGGCTTGCTCCCCACGCGCTCGGCGAGTGCCGATGCCACCGTTGCGGCGATCTCGCTTTCGATTGCAAGAACATCGTCGAGAGTATGATCGAACGACTGCGACCAGATCGTAAAGCCCGTTTTCCCCTCGACAAGATTGGCGACGACCCGGACGATATCGGCACCGCGACGCACGCTGCCGGTCAGGATCGAGGCAACACCAAGCCGGGCAGCAAGCTGCACCGGCGTCAGTGCGTCATCGGCAAAGCGCGCCGTCGACGCGGGCGCCATGACGCGAAGCCGCGTGTCGCGCGACAGAGTCGCCCGGATTTCCTCCGACAATCCAGCGGAAAAATATGACTGCGCCGCATCGCCGCTGATATTGGCAAAGGGCAGTACCGCGACACTGTTCCCTTCGATACCGGTCGAAAACAGCCCCGCCTGCCATGCGACACCGCCCGCAGTTGCCACGATGGCAAGTGTACTGCCCCCTGCAATCGCCGCACGCCGCGAAATTCGTGATCGCGGCGCGACTAACGGTGCAACCGTGCTTCGCCGCGGTTTTGCAATGGCCTCGCTGAGAGCCGCGAACGCCGGATCGTCACGCGCGCCGCGCCACCGGGTCAGGTCGACGGCATGATATTGGCGAAAACCGAGCGGCGGCAGACATTCATCGAGCAATGCGGGAACAAGTTTGCCGGTATCCCGGCCGTGGCCCGCTTCATCGCGCACCCAATCCGAATTGATCGACGATTTCGACCAGAGCGCAACGACGGCATCGGCGCGTTCGATTGCCTGTTCGATTTCGCGGCTGAAAGCCGAACCGCCAACGAGCAGCGAGTCCCACCAGACATCGTAACCGACAGCTTCGAGCGCATGCGCAATCGGCGTGACCCGGTCGCGATCATGTCTTGAATAGCTGAGGAAGACAGACTTCTTCAGTTCCGGCCCCCACTTCAACCCGTCCGCGACGGGCTTTGATAAAAAACCGTATCGCGCGGCGCGTTACGCAATCCCCGTGGCCCCGATCTTACAACGCGTTCGTGCATTTTCCAACCGGAGACCGCATTTACGATCGGCAGCGCGGCCCCGACACCATGATCTGGCATACCATGATCGGATGGCGGTCGGCATGACGCTTGGCTGGGGCGGCAGGATTCGAACCTACGAATGGCGGCATCAAAAGCCGCTGCCTTACCACTTGGCGACGCCCCAGTGCGTCGATCGCGAGAACGGCGGCCTTACTGAGGCTTTGCGCCGTTTGCAATCGGATCAGTCGATGCGCGAAACCCAGCCATAAGGGTCGGGCGACGTGCCGCGCTGGATCCCGACCAGCCGGTCGCGCAAGCGCTGCGTCGTCTGGCCCGGGCCACCCGCACCGATCACGGATTTACCGGCGTCGCTGGTCACGGTGCCGACCGGCGTGACGACCGCTGCGGTTCCGCATGCAAAGCATTCGGTCAGCCGGCCCGATGCCGCATCGGCCTGCCACTGGTCGATCGCATAGCGCTCCTCGCGCACGATCAGGCCAGCGTCGCGCGCCAGCGTCAGGACCGCATCGCGTGTGATCCCCGGCAGGATCGTGCCCGCCAGCGGCGGCGTTTGTATCGAACCGTCGTCGAAAACGAAAAACAGGTTCATTCCGCCGAGTTCTTCGACCCAGCGGCGTTCGACCGCATCGAGGTAGACGACCTGATCATAACCGAGCCGGATCGCTTCGGCCTGCGCGACAAGGCTGGTTGCATAATTGCCACCGCATTTGGCCGCACCGGTCCCGCCGGGCGCGGCGCGCGTATAATCCTGCGACACCCACAGGTTGATTGCCGGCGACCCCTTGAAATAATGGCCGACCGGCGAGGCAATGACGAGGTAAAGATATTCGGCCGACGGTTTGACGCCGAGGAACACTTCGCTCGCGATCATGAACGGGCGTAGATAGATCGAACCGCCATCGATGTCGGGAAACCAGTCGCGATCGGCGCGCACGAGGGCCTTGACCGACTCGATGAACAGGTCGGCGGGCAATTCGGCCATCGCCATCCGCTGTGCCGACGATGCAAAGCGCGCGGCATTGGCATCGGGCCGGAACAGTGCCATCGTGCCATCGGCCAGCTTATAGGCTTTCATCCCTTCGAAAATTTCCTGCGCATAATGCAGCACAGCCGTCGCCGGATCAAGCACGAGCGGCTTGCGTGCCGTGATCTGCGCATCATGCCAGCCGAGCGTGTCGGAATAACGGATGAGCGCCATATGATCGGTGAAGACACGGCCAAAACCGGGGTCGGCAAGATAGGCGGCACGCTCGTTTGCGGCCACAGGCGCCGGGTTCGGATCGAAAACGAACTGCATCGGTTAAAGCTCCGCGCCTTTGATTGGACTCTTGCCTTTGGGTAGAGAACATAGCAAAATACGTCAATATGGCTGTCCAAACGCCCGCTGCCTCGCCGCTGTTTCTTCGCGAAGGCGAAATCCGCCGGGGCGTCGAGCTACTCTATTTCGGCTACAGCCATTTAACGCGCAGCGTCGATAATCGGCTGGCGGCACAGGGCCTTGGCCGGGCGCATCACCGGGCGCTTTATTTTATCGCGCGTCAACCCGACCTGACTGTCAGTGCCCTGTTGCGTTTGCTTGCGATAACCAAGCAGTCGCTGGGGCGTGTCCTTAACGAACTAACGACGCGCGAGCTCGTGGA
>JANLWD010000125.1:0-3557 GCA_031364345.1 Sphingomonas sp. | reverse complement strand
CGGCACGCCATTTTCGAATCCGTTCTGGCAATATCGGCTGACTTCGATGGCAATCATCATCCTCTCGGTCGTGCTCGTCATGATTGCGTTTTCGGCACAGGTTTTCCTGACTGCGGCCGAACAGTTCGTCTATCGCCTCGTACCGGTCGCGGGCGATGTTGCGGCGTGGATTGGCCTGTCGAAACTGATCCCGCTGTTCGTGATCTGGTTTGCGCTTTATCTGCTGATCTGGTCGCTGACGCCAAGCCGGTACCGGTTCGGCAAATTTCCCAAATGGCCCGGCGCGCTGTTCATCGCACTGTGGTGGTATGGCGCGCTGACGCTGCTGCCGGTCGTCATTGCACGGTTCAGCAGTTATGACCTGACCTATGGCAGCCTTGCCGGCGTGATCGTCGCGCTGATCTTTTTCTGGTTCATCGGTCTGGGCATCGTGATCGGTGCGCATTTGAACGCTGCACTGGCGGAACCGACCCTAAAACGCCTAGAGACCGGCCAGAGCAGTGCGACGGAGGCCTGAATGAGTGGACGGATGGCGGGGCTGATGAAGGGGCGGCGCGGGCTGATCATGGGCCTTGCCAATGATCGGTCGCTGGCCTGGGGTATTGCCCAAAAACTCAGCGAAGCAGGCGCCGAACTGGCATTCAGTTACCAGGGCGACGCCCTTGAAAAGCGGGTGCGGCCGCTTGCCGCGCAATTGGGCAGCGATTTTCTCATCGATTGTGATGTCGCTGATATGGCCGACCTCGACAAGGCATTTGCAACATTGGCGGCGCGCTGGCCCACGATCGATTTCGTCGTCCATGCGATCGGCTATACCAATAAAGAGGCATTGCGCGGGCGTTACTGCGATGTCGATCTCGAGACGTTTCTGGTGACGATGAACATCAGTGTCTTTTCGTTCACTGCCGTGGCGGCACGTGCGTCGGCGATGATGCCGAACGGCGGATCGATGATTACGCTAAGTTATCTCGGCGCCGAACGCGTCATTCCGCATTACAATGTCATGGGTGTGGCCAAAGCAGCGCTTGAGACGAGCGTTAAATATCTCGCAGTCGATCTGGGTCGCGACAATATCCGCGTCAATGCGATTTCCGCCGGGCCCATCAAGACGCTTGCGGCATCGGGCATCGGCGATTTCCGCCTGATCCTCAAATGGAACGAGCACAACGCGCCGCTCAAGCGGAACACCACGATCGAAGATGTCGGTGGCGCGGCGCTTTACCTGCTCAGCGACTTGTCGAGTGGCGTGACCGGCGAGACGCATCATGTCGACAGCGGCTATCATGTCGTGGGCATGAAAGCCGAAGACGCCCCGGATATTGCCCTTGCCTGAGTTGAACGCGGCATGAGCTTCAACGCGTTCGGCCATCTTTTCCGCTTCACGACATGGGGCGAATCGCACGGGCCGGCGCTGGGCGCAGTGGTCGATGGCTGCCCACCGGGATTGTGCCTGAGCGAAGCCGATATCCAGCCCTTCCTCGACAAGCGTCGTCCGGGCACGTCGCGCTTTACGACGCAGCGGCAGGAACCCGATCAGGTCCGCATCCTGTCGGGCGTGTTCGAGGGGCGGACGACCGGCACGCCGATTAGCCTGATGATCGAAAATGTCGATCAGCGGTCAAAGGATTACAGCGCGGTCGCCGAAGCCTATCGCCCCGGCCACGCCGACTATGCTTATGATGCCAAATATGGCCTGCGCGACTATCGCGGCGGCGGGCGATCGAGCGCGCGTGAAACGGCAGCGCGGGTCGCGGCAGGTGCCGTGGCGCGACTGACGATCCCGAACATCACGATCATCGCGCATGTGGTCGAAATCGGCGGCGACCGTGCAAATGCGTTCGACGTTACGGAAATCGACAAAAACCCGTTTTTCTGTGCCGATGCCGCAGCGGCGGTGCGTTGGGAAGTCCTGGTCGACGAGGCGCGCAAAGCCGGATCGTCGCTGGGCGCGGTTGTCGAATGCGTGGCGACGGGCGTTCCCGCGGGCTGGGGCGCCCCGCTTTACATGAAGCTCGATGCGCAGCTCGCCAGTGCCTGCATGAGCATCAATGCCGTCAAAGGCGTCGAGATCGGCGATGGTTTCGCAGCGTCACGTCTGCGCGGGGAGGACAATGCGGACCGGATGCGACCCGGTGAGAGTGGCCCCGAATTTCTCGCCAACCACAGCGGTGGCATCGCGGGCGGCATTTCGACCGGGCAACCGGTGGTGTTGCGCGTCGCATTCAAGCCGACGAGTTCGATCCTGACCCCGGTGGAGACGATCACGCGCGCGGGCGAAGCAACCGATATCGTGACCAAAGGGCGGCACGACCCCTGCGTCGGGATCCGCGGCGCACCCGTCGTCGAAGCCATGGTCGCGCTTGTGCTTGCCGACGCAATGCTGATGCACCGCGGGCAATGCGGGTGAGTGTTTCAGCTACGGTGTTCGTCTGCAAAGTTGGGGGAGCGGGCGGTCTGCTTTCGACGAAAAAGTTGAAAATGCGACAATTGCAACTGATTACATGGCGTATTTGCCAAATCCAATTCGACCTCCGACCGCGCGTTTAGCCTTTTCGAAGCAAAAACAAATACTCAGTGTTGGCCGTATCGCCGTCGCGAAGCCAGTCATTCGTCCATTTCATATGCGCCATGACGTTCTTTTTGTGCGATAATTTCACCAGATCGATAACATCTCCATTTGCAGCTAGAATGTTGGTCAATTCTTCCGCCGTCGCACGGCCACCAGAGCTATACGACAATACGATGTAAGGTGCTTTGGTATTCTGAATTAATCGCTCGATCGCTTCGACCACGATAAAACGGCCGCTGCTGCCTTTTCGAAATTCTTCGAATTCAGATCCGCTAACGCTGTCGGATGAGTCCTCGCGACGGCGAGCAGCACCGAACAACGGCGGTCTGTCATTGAGAATGACCGATTTCCAAATGTGATAATAGGATTCGTAGCGGACGCGGGATGGCGGCATTTTTTCGTTGTTCGAGCCATAGGGAGGATCGAAATACGCCAAGTCTGCGTCAATGTTGCCTGTAAGTTCAACGGTATCTGCGTTATGAACCTCATGAGTTTTTTCACCCTGAATAATGCGGGGCACTTCAAGTCGCAGCGGCTTGTAGGAACGGGGTGACCATTCGTTCAGATATGAAACGTAGTGGCCTAGCGTGCTATCGACGCGCTCCAGTCCCATTATTAGACTGGTGAGGGCGACATTCTTTTCGTCCTCTTCCAGCTCTAAGCGATCTATCTCATTGCGGATTGCGTCCAGCTTGTTTGCATTGTGCATCTGGAAAGGCTTCTTAAGTCCGTCCAAACCCCTAGAAGCGCCGCCCTCACCGACCTCACCGCCATATTGCTCGGAAAACCAACCGTGCCCAGGGCCAACCAAATTTAGGTGGTCAATGATCCTTTCATAATGATCTAAGCCGCGCTTTGCGTTTAGATAGCACTCTGCAAAGGTTTTCGACCAAACAGCCTTATCGTTGGCTATGACCTGATAGCCTGTTTGTGCGAGTGCCTGCGACACTCTTGTCGTCCCCGCAAAGCCATCAAACACCCTTTTCGG
>JANLWD010000045.1:0-4706 GCA_031364345.1 Sphingomonas sp. | reverse complement strand
CTCAATTCCAAAACATGTGGACGGAGATTGCTTGCTAAACTCTTACGCGATCCCAATCAGTGTCACCTAAGTCACTGTCAGCCGCGTCCGGAACCAGTCGGCAAGCTCCGCCTCCGACAAATCCCCGGCGGCGAGAGCGAGTACGATGCGAACCGCATCTTCTTTTTCGAATGCGATCTGGTGACCATTGATTGCCAAGAAAAGACGCGCAAGCACCCAGGCCGTCCGTTTATTCCCGTCAACAAACGGATGGTTCCGCGCCACGCCGAATGCATATGCTGCTGCGAGTTCAGCAGCATCATCCGTCCCATAATGCCATCGGTTAACCGGTCGGCCCAATGCAGATTCGAGCATCGTCACATCGCGCACGCCCGTGCCGCCGCCATGCTCGGCAAGCTGGCGGTCATGAATTGCAAGCGCGTCGGTCGAATTGAGCCAGACCGGCTCGCGTCGTAAAACTTCAGTCACGGGAAATTACTTGGCAAGGACGCGCAAGATATCCCGGTCATCGCGCATGATTTTTTCCGCGGCAGCCATCTTGGTTTCGAAATCGGGGTTCGATGGTGTCAGGTGCACGCCATTTGGTGTTTCGGACGCGTAAACCGTATCGCCAAGCTCGACACGCAAACGCGTCATAAGCTCGCGCGGAAGCACAATACCTGCGGAATTTCCGATTTTGGTCAACTTCAACGGCATGTTCATACGTTCGTTATAACACCAATCACACAAATTGCAATAACGCCAGCATTTTCACGTCGATCACCACACCGTCGTCACGTTTGGCCGCGATAAACATGGGCACATCGGTCAGCGCCACGCGGTGCACCACGATATCCTCCCCCGGCACCCCGCCGCCGTCGCTGACGCGCATCAGGCCATATGCGCGGACCAGCGTGAAGGTTTCGCTCACCATCCCGGGCGAAGACGCGAATGTGCCGATGATCTTGATCCGGTTGGCGCGATATCCGGTTTCCTCCTCCAGCTCGCGCGCAGCGGACGTGGCAACGTCCTCACCTTCGGTTTCATCGCCAACCAACCCCGCGGGAAGCTCGAGGCAGCGTGCCTGCAACGGCACGCGAAATTGCTCGACCAGTAAGACATGCCCGTCCTCGATGGCGAGGATGACCGCGGCACCAATCCCCCGCGCGCGGCCGACATATTCCCAAGGGCCGCGTCGCTTGGTCGTGATATATTTGCCCTGCCAGACGATTTCCTCGGCGTCAGACGTCAAAGCTCGATCACCCGGTCGGGCAATTCGTTGCGGTCGTCGGCATCACGCGGCAGATTCGCACTCAGGATCGTGCCGACTTTTTGCACTGCCGCGATCATCCCGTCGGTGACACGACCCGCCGCAACCTGTTCGATCATTGCGGCCATTGCATCGCCCCATTCGGTATCGGGTACACGCTTGTAGATCGCTTCGTCGGCCACGATTTCGGCCATGCGCTCGCCCATCGAGAGGTAGACGAGAATGCCCGTCCGGCCCGTCGTGCGCTTTTCGGTGCCGACCTTGAACAGGTCGATCGCGCGCCGCCGCACCCGCCGTCGCCGCGTGGCCTTGGGCGTGAGCACGAGGCGCAGCGGCATGATCGCCAAGGTGTAGCGGACGATGAGAAATACCGTCACCATCAGGAAAAAGATCAGCACATAAAGCGCAGGCATCTCGCGCTCGCCCCAGCCACTTGTGACGAGGCGCAGGATCGCATCGGGCCATTGCGGCTGGACGGCAAACAGGACCGGCACGAACAGCATCGCAAGGATCGCATAGTGCAGCCCGACATCGTGATAGGCGTCCGACCGGTCCGCAATGATCGTCACGATTTCACCCGACGTGTCGGCTTCGGCGCTGCGAACGGCCTGGCTCAGGCGGAGATGGTCATCGGGGTCGATATGCATCACCATCCTCCCGACGCGCCGCCGCCGCCGCCCGAGCCGCCACCGCCCGAAAAGCCGCCGCCGCCACCGAAACCGCCACCACCGCCCCAGCCACCGCCGTCATTGTCGCGACTGTTCAGTGCAGCGTTGATCGCACTCCACAGGATGACTTCGCCGATGCCACTTCCGGCACCACGGTGCCGCCGTCCGCCGGCACTGCGCAGCAGCGGCAGGATGACGAACAGGAATATGAAGATAAAGAAAATCAGCGCACCGGGAATCCCGCCACTACCGCTATCGGTTTGCCGCGCCTGTGCTTCGGCGGCGCGGGCGGCGGCTTGTTCGGGCGGCAGCTTAATCTGCTCGGCAATCGCATCGACACCCGCGTCGATCCCGGCAGGATAATTGCCCGTCTTGAATTGCGGGATCATCACCGAATTGATGATGACACTCGAATAGGCATCGGTCAGCACCGGCTCGAGCCCATAGCCCACTTCGATCCGTGTCCGCCGCTCGTTCGGCGCAATGATCAGGATCGCACCGTCGTCCTTATCCTTGCTGCCCAATGCCCAAGTCCGCAGCAGCCGATAGCCATAATCGGCAATGTCGCGCCCCTCGAGGCTCGGGATTGTCGCCACCGCAAGCTGATGCCCGGTTGCGGCATTGATCGCGGTAAGCTTGGCATTGAGTGCTGCTTCCTGTGCCGGATCGAGCAGGTTGGCGGCATCGACAACCGGCTGACCCGCGAGCTTGGGAAAGCTTTGGGCTTGAGCGGGCGGCACGGCAAACAGCAGAAAAACGACGAGCCCCCAAAGTGCTCCGGCGCACGCGGGTGCCTTGAACATCGTTCGCACGCTCCCGAAAAGGGCTCCGGCCTGCGCCGGAGCACGGAGAGCAATTTTCATCGAGCGTCTCTAAAACTTCACGGTCGGTGCACGATCGGCATTGGGCGCGGTCGCGGCATAGGTCACCATCGGCTTGGCACCGTAGAAAATCTTCGCGCCGATCGCGTCGGGGAACGTGCGGATCGTCGTGTTATACGATTGCACGGCTTCGTTATAATCCTTGATCGACACGTTGATGCGATTCTCGGTGCCCTCAAGTTGCGATTGCAGCGCGAGGAAATTCGCATTCGAGCTCAGCTGCGGATAGGCTTCGGTGATGTTACGAATGTTTACAAGCGCTGCCGTCACGGCGCCCTGCGCTTCCTGAAACGCTTTGACCTTTGCCGGATCGGTCAGATCAGCGGGCGCGAGCGGGGTTGCGGTGGCCCGCGCGCGCGCTTCGGTCACTTGCGTCAGGACGGTCGATTCCTGCTTGGCAAAACCCTTGACCGTTTCGACGAGATTGGGAATCAAGTCCGCACGTCGTTGATAATCGGCCTGAACATTGGCCCATTTGGCTTTGGCGTTTTCCTCCGCTGTCGGGATCGAGTTGATCCCGCAACCGGCAAGCGAGACCGCAGCGAGGGGCGCCATCAGGGCAAAGCGGCGTGCGAATGGCATAAAAGTCTCCCGTGATCCTGTTCTGTGCACGCAATACACGAACCGCCGCCAAAGGCGCAATTCGTTTTGCGACGCCGCGTGGCCGGGCTTGCAATCGAATGCCGCGCTGTCATGGTTATCAGATAGTTACCAAAAACGAGGGGTTTGCGTCATGAGTATCGTTTCGGAATTTAAGGCTTTCATCAACAAGGGCAATGTCCTCGACCTCGCCGTCGGTGTCATCATCGGCGCGGCGTTTGGAAAGATCGTGACAGCACTGACCGACGATTTCATCAATCCGATCCTCAGCATCCTGACTGGTGGTATCGATTTTTCGAACATGTATACGGCAATCGGCGCGGTGCCCGCCGGAACGCCCGAAACGCTTGCCGGCATGAAAGCAGCGGGCGTGCCGGTGTTCGCTTATGGTCATTTCATCACTGAAATCATCAATTTCGTCATTCTGGCATGGGTCATTTTCATGATCGTCAAAGCAGCGAACAAAGCCTTTGCCCGCAATGCCGACGATGCGACTCCCGAAGACATCCTGCTCCTTCGCGAAATCCGCGATGGCCTGAAAAACAATAGCCAAAAGCCGCTTTAAGCTGCTGCCAGATCCTCGGCGGTCGCAGTCGCAAGGCTCGTCCCGTCGAGGATCCGCGCGGTATCGTCGCGCACGATCATCATCGCGCGCCGGATCGCGCAGGTCGCTTCGCTGCGACAATCCTTGCAGCGTTTATACGCCGTGCGGCTGACGCAGGGGACAAGTGCCAGCGGCCCTTCGATCGTCCGGATGATGTCACCGAACGAGATGAGATGCGCGGGCCGTGCCAGATGAAAACCGCCCGACTTTCCGCGGGTTGAGACCACAAACCCGGCATTGCGCAATTCGCCCAATATGATCTCGAGGAACTTGCGCGGGATCTGTGCTTCGTCGGCAATCCGGCTCATCGGGACGGGCGGTTGACCGGGTGTTTCGCAAGCCAGAACAAGCATTGCGCGCAGCGCGTAACGGGACCGTTGTGTGAGCATCCTGTGCTCTTAACGCGCTGACCCTGAACGGCAAGTTGCCTGTGCTCTTTTAATTACCGTGTACTGCCTTATACCGGATTTGCCGGACTCGTCCGGAGATGGCGATGAATTGTGCCGTGTAATAGACGCAGCGGACCCGGGGGCGGTACCCGGCGGCTCCACCAAAACCTCTGTTCCGGCAGGGGTCCTGACGGGGCCGAACTAGGATCGACGTGTGTTGAAAAGCGGTATTTTTGCCAGGCCTGAATGCGCCTTAAAACCGTTCAAAACCAATAGGTGCCAACGATAACGAGGCCCTCGCAATTGCTGCCTAAC
>JANLWD010000321.1:0-4903 GCA_031364345.1 Sphingomonas sp. | reverse complement strand
TACAAGGGCACGTTGAAAGACGGCAAGACGTTCGATGCGAACGAGCGTGCACCACTTCCTGTCGCGGGAATGATCCCCGGATTTACCGAAGCGCTCAAACTGATGCAGGTCGGCGGCAAATACCGCTTCTGCATCCCCTCGGCGCTGGCTTACGGGCCGACGGGGCAGGGTCCGATTCCGGCCAATGCCGTTTTGTTTTTCGACGTGACGCTGCTCGATTTCCGCAGTCAGGCCGATATCCAAGCCATGCAGCAGCAAATGCAGCAATTGCAGGCGCAAGGTAAGCTGCCGCCGGGCGTCAACGCTGGTCCGCCGCTGACCGGTCAGTAATTCCGGCGTATTCGACTGGATTATTTGCGCGGTGCCGTGCATTTGTTCGACTCGTCAGCGACTCAAAACCGACCGGTCGCCGTCATGCAATCTGCTAAACCACACCCAATAAGACCTCAGACATCGAGATTTGCGACGTTCAGTGCATTGTCCTGAATGAACTCGCGGCGGGGTTCGACGACATCGCCCATTAATTGCGTGAAGATATTGTCGGCTGCCTGACCGTCATCGACAGTCACGCGCAGCATTGCGCGGTTCTGCGGATCGAGTGTGGTTTCCCACAGTTGCTCGGCGTTCATTTCGCCAAGCCCTTTGTAACGCTGAATGCTCAGTCCTTTGCGGCCGGCAGCAAGGATCGCATCGAGCAAATCGCTCGGGCGCGTGATGAACGCACCCTTCGTGCTCATCGGCGTGGCATCATCTTCGCTTTCGTCGGTCGCCGGCGCTTCGGCTTCGCTGGCGATTGCCGCAGCCTTGCTCACGGTAACCAGCCGTGCCGTTCCCGTGTAGCTATCCGCTTGTTCGGCGACCAGCGTGTGGAGGCGGCGGCTTTCCTGACTGAACAGGAAACTTGCATCGATGATGTGATGGTCGGTCACACCGCGCCACAGGCGTTCGAGATGATATCCGCCCTCGGCCGCGATGTTTGCCGTCCACTTCGCTTCGGGATCGGCACGATCGAGCCAGCTTGCGGCGCGCTCGGCGGCGGCCTGCCGTTGACCGACGGGCAGATCGGGATCGAGCGCACCCATCAGCGCGAAAGCCTCGATGATTGTCGGATCATATTTCCGCGGAACATAGCGCATTAGGCTGCGCATACGGCGTGCATGTTCGACAAGTTGTAACAGATCAGGACCGATGCGCGCCCCGCCTGGGCCTTCGAGCCGCGTCGATGCCACACCGGCTTCGACCAGATAGGTATCGAGCTGGCTGTCATCCTTGAGGTACATTTCACTACGGCCGCGCGCTGCCTTGTACAGCGGTGGCTGAGCTATGAAGAGGTGGCCGTTGTCGATCACGTGGCGCATGTGGCGATAAAAGAATGTGAGCAGCAGCGTGCGGATATGCGCGCCGTCGACATCGGCGTCGGTCATGATCACGATCTTATGATAACGCAGTTTTTCGATGTTGAAATCATCGTGGATTCCGGTGCCCATCGCCTGGATCAGCGTGCCGATTTCCTTCGACGACAGCATCCGGTCGAGCCGTGCGCGCTCGACATTCAAGATCTTGCCACGCAGCGGCAGGATCGCCTGGAAGTGGCGGTCGCGGCCTTGCTTTGCCGATCCGCCCGCGCTGTCGCCTTCGACAAGGAACAGCTCGGACTTGGCTGGATCCTTTTCCTGACAATCAGCGAGTTTGCCGGGCAGCGAGGCAATACCCATGACGGACTTGCGAGACGCCTCACGCGCTTTCTTGGCAGCCTCGCGGGCTGCGGCGGCGTCGATGGTTTTCTGAATGATCGCCCGGGCGTGCGCTGGGTTTTCCTCAAGCCATTCGGCCATCTTGTCGGCCATCAGGCTTTCGAGCGGTTGGCGGACTTCGGACGACACCAGCTTGTCTTTGGTCTGTGATGAAAATTTCGGATCGGGCAGCTTGACCGACACAATCGCGGTCAGTCCTTCGCGCATGTCATCGCCGGTCAGCGTGACCTTTTCCTTTTTCATCAAGCCCGATTTTTCGGCGTAGTTGTTGAGTGTGCGCGTCAATGCAGCGCGGAATGCCGACAAGTGCGTGCCACCGTCGCGTTGCGGAATGTTGTTCGTGAACGGCAGGACATTTTCGTAGTAACTGTCGTTCCATTCGAGCGCGACATCGATGCCGACGCCGTCACGTTGTCCGTGCACCGCGATCGGATCGGGAAACAGCGGATTTTTCGCGCGGTCGAGAAATTTGACGAATGCCGCGATGCCGCCTTCATAATAAAGTTCGTGCGTGACATGTTCGGCGTGGCGCGCATCGACAAGAAAAATGCGGACGCCCGAATTCAGGAACGCCAGTTCGCGGTAACGATGCTCGAGCTTTTCAAAGTCGAACTCGGTGATCTTGAATGTATCGGGACTGGGTAGAAAGGTGACTTTCGTCCCTTTTTTGCCATTGGCCGGTCCAACGACTTTCAGCGGTGCAACAGCGTCGCCATGGCTGAATTGCATGTAATGTTCCTGATCATCGCGCCAGATCGTCAGGTCGAGGCGGATCGACAAGGCATTGACCACCGATACACCGACGCCGTGGAGCCCGCCCGAAACCTTGTAGGCGTTGTCGTCGGACGTATTTTCGAATTTACCGCCGGCATGAAGCTGAGTCATGATGACTTCGGCAGCGCTGACGCCTTCCTCGCTGTGCATACCGGTCGGGATCCCACGGCCGTTATCTTCGACCGAAACCGATCCGTCGGGATTTAGCGTGATGACGATTTTATCGCAGTGACCGGCCAGCGCCTCGTCGATCGCATTATCGCTGACTTCGAACACCATGTGGTGCAATCCCGACCCGTCGTCGGTATCACCGATATACATTCCGGGACGCTTGCGAACGGCATCCAACCCCTTGAGAACCTTGATGGAATCGGCATCATAGGTATTGGCGTTGGGCGTGTTGTCGGGCGCGGTGTCGTCGGGGAGTGGTTGTGCACTATCTGTCATGATAAGCCTATAGGCACACGCACAACGAAACCCAAGGAAAATGCGCTTTAACGTCGCGGAAACCATAAGGATTGCATAGGCGGGCAATCGGGGCGAAGAGGCCTTTTGTTGTTGCGTATCGAAATGAGGAAACATTCTCATGTTAGCGTCGCACAACTACGCGCCTTCGGGCGATCTCGCGCCTTATGTGCGCAATCACTTCGTATTCCGGGCATCATTGCCCGACGATTTCGAACTGATCGACCCGCTGTTGTCCGAAACGGCGATGGTTCGCATCATTCTGAAGGGTGATTGGGCAGCGCAATTTGCCGGCCAGCCCTGGCAAGTCGAGCATGGTGCGATTTTATTCGGCAATAACGGCCGCTGTTTCAATGTCCGTGTGCGCGGGCCATTCATTGTTGCCGGAACCGCGATCCGACCGAGCGGCTGGGCCGCTTTGTGCGACAAGAAAGCCAGTGATTATGCGGACAAGATGTTGCCGGCACGCGTCCCTTGGGGCGACGACGCCGACGCGCTCCATGAGCAATTGGACCGCACGTCTGGTGACGACGCCGCGATCGTCGCCGGACTTGAAAGCTTCTGGCGACAGCAGCTGACAAAGCTCGGTTGGCATCCGGTCGATTCCGAAATGGCACGGTTCGAAGCGATCGCCAACGACGACAGCACGGTGCGGGTGGCCGATGTCGCAGACGAACTTGGCATTTCAGCACGCGCGTTCGAACGGCGCAGCTGTGCAAGTTTCGGGCTGACGCCAAAAGCAGTGTTGCGCCGCAGCCGATTTCTCGACCTTGCGACCGCCATTCGCGGCATCAGTGATCCTGGCGAAGAACAACGATCAGCGCTGCGCTTTTCGGATCAGTCGCACATCAATCGCGAATTCCGTTATTTTCTGAACATGACGCCCGGCGCATTTGAAAAGGCGTCGACACCGCTGCTGAATGCAGTTCTCAAATTGCGGTACGATCGCAACGCCTGATCGTGCCATCGGCAACCACGAAATGCCCGGCTGAAGCGGGGACTGCCGTGAACAAGCTCGCTTCGGTGCCAGTCATCCAGACCTGTCCGCCTCCTGCGTTCAGCCGGTCGAACAGCGCGGCGCGGCGGCGCGAGTCAAGGTGCGCCGCGACTTCGTCGAGCAGGAGGATCGGGCGACGTTTAACAGCCTCGGCAACGAGATCTGCGTGCGCGAGCACGATGCCAAGAAGCAGTGCTTTTTGTTCGCCGGTCGAGCTTGCGGCGGCGGATTGCGCTTTGTCCAAATGCGTGACCATCAGGTCCTGCCGGTGCGGGCCGATAAGCGTGCGGCCGGCAGCAGAGTCGCGTGCGCGTCCCGCGGCAAGGCTTTGTTCCAGATCACTGCCGTCCCATCCGGCAAGTGACAAGCCCGCGCGTGCAAAGTCGCTGTCCGGTTCGGCCGCAATACGCGCCGCGAGCGCGTCGACGAGCGCACTTCGGTTTGCGGCAATTGCACTTCCATGTTCGTCCATCGCGAGTTCGAGCGCAGCGAGCCAGTCGGAATCTGCCCGTTCCTCCGCCAGTAACCGATTGCGTTGGCGCATCGCAGCTTCATACCGCGTCGCATGATGCGCGTGACCTGGGTGAAGCGCGAAAACAAGGCGATCGAGAAAGCGGCGGCGATCGCTGGCGCTTTCGCTGAACAATCGGTCCTGTGCGGGCGTAAGCCAGACGATCGAAAGCCATTCGGACAATGCAGTGGCCGACGCAGTGGCGCCGTTGATCCGGACGATGCGGCGTTCGGGGGCAGTGGGGATGGTGCCGGTGCCGAGGTCGATGTCGTCCATCTGCGCGCTGACTGAAAAGCCGCCTGTGCCCCCATGACGCGCCATCTCGCCGAGCGCCGACCCGCGCAGACCCCGTCCCGGCGCAAGTAGTGACACCGCCTCGAGCACATTGGTCTTGCCCGCGCC
>JANLWD010000319.1:0-1639 GCA_031364345.1 Sphingomonas sp. | reverse complement strand
GTGGCCTCGTCGTTGCTCCGGGGTCGATCGTGCTGGCACCGCTCGGGCCGCGGCAACTCGCAGGCGTCGTCTGGGAAGCTGACCGGATGCCGTCGGATGCCGAAGTTGGCGACAATCGCCTTCGCAACCTGCTGTCGGTTTACGATTCGCCGCCGATACCCGCGCCGTTGCGACGGCTGGTCGAATGGACCGCCGATTATTACCTCGCGCCGCCCGCCGCCGTACTGCGCATGGCAATGCCGGGAATGTCCGCGCTCGATGATCGCCGCGTTATAATCGAATATCGGGCAAGCGGCGTGATGCCCGCGCGCCTGACCCCGCAGCGGTTACACGCGCTCGAACGGATCGGCGAACGACAGGGCCTGATCCGCGAACTCGCACTCATTGCCGGTGTATCGGATGCGGTCATCCGCGGTCTGGTGAAATCTGGAGCGATCCAAGCTGTCGAGGTCGCGGTCGACGCGCCTTATTCCGTTCCTGACCCCGAGTTTTCGCCGCCCCTTTTATCCGCGGCGCAATCGGCGGCGGCGGCGGCGCTGGTGGCCGACGTTCACGCGCAACGCTTTTCGCCCACACTGCTCGACGGCGTTACCGGTTCGGGCAAAACTGAAGTCTATTTCGAAGCAATTGCCGCTGCGCTGGCCATGGGGAAACAGACGCTCGTTCTGCTTCCTGAAATCGCCTTGACCGAACCGTTCCTCCGCCGGTTCGAAGCGCGCTTCGGCCACGCACCAGTCGCCTGGCACTCGGGGCTGCGCCAGTCGCAGCGCCGCCGTGCATGGCGAGCGATCGCTGCTGGCGAAGCAATGGTAACTGTCGGCGCAAGGTCGGCGCTGTTTCTGCCCTATGCCAATCTCGGGCTGATCATCGTCGACGAAGCACATGAAACGAGCTTCAAACAGGAAGACGGCGTGCATTATCACGCACGCGATGTTGCCGTGATGCGTGCGCGTTTCGAAGCTTGTCCCATCGTCCTTGCCAGTGCGACGCCCGCAATCGAAACGCAGGCTCAGGTCACATTGGGTCATTATAAACAGCTGAAACTTCCCGGACGCTACGGTGTGGCTCAAATGCCCACAATCACGGCGATCGACCTCCTGAGTGATCCGCCGGAGCGTGGTCGCTGGCTTGCCCCGACACTTGTCCGCGCAATCGACGACGTTCTGTCGCGCGGTGAACAGACACTGTTGTTCCTTAATCGTCGTGGTTATGCGCCGCTGACCTTGTGCCGGACATGCGGGCATCGCTTTCAATGCCCCAATTGCACCGCATGGATGGTCGAACACCGTTTGATCGGCCGACTGCAATGTCATCATTGCGGCCATATGATGCCATCCCCGCGCGAATGCCCCGAATGCAAAACGGAGGATTCGCTTGTCGCCGTCGGACCGGGTGTCGAACGCATCGCGGACGAAGTGGCATTGCTCTTTCCCACTGCGCGACGCGTCATCGTCACTTCGGATACATTGTGGTCGCCCGCCAAAGCCGCCGAATTCGTGGGCCGCATGGAAGCCGGCGCAATCGATATCGTCATCGGGACGCAACTCGTGACGAAGGGTTATCACTTCCCGAACTTGACGCTTGTCGGCGTGATCGATGCCGATCTCGGGCTTCAGGGTGGTGACCTGCGCGCTGCCGA
>JANLWD010000318.1:0-12927 GCA_031364345.1 Sphingomonas sp. | reverse complement strand
GCCGGTTGACGATGACCATTCGATCGCACTCAACCGCGTGTAAACCGACGGCACCACTTGTTCCTCACTCAGATGACCGACGACCACGGCACAATCCCGATTTGTGTCGAGTGTTGCCGCAGCGATTGCAGGAAACGCAGCATCAAGGCGGCAGTCGCCATCGAGAAATATTACATAGGCGAGCTCGGGCCAGGCCGCAGTCAGCCTGTCGAGCCCTTCGTTGCGGGCCCGCGCTGCCGTAAACGGACGTGCCGGATCGAGTTCGACGACATCGGTCCCGCTTTCGCGCGTGATCCGGACGCTTGCATCGGCTGATCCGCTGTCGACATAGATCGCCGAAAGGCCGGCTGCGGTTACCGACGCCAGCGTCGCGGGAAGTCGCGGTGCTTCGTTACGCCCGATGATCACACAGCCGATCGTCACCGATCGTCGAGCCAGGCAGGCGGCGTGCCAATCGCATCGTCCAGATGCGTGATCGCCGGTTTCAGATCCGCAGGCGTGACCGCCACACCGTGACGCAGCAGCCCCGCGCGCTCGGCATCGGCCGATGGCCGGTCGCGATTGATCCCCAATGCTTTGACGATCCGCAGCAACCGGTTGCCCGCAAGCCAGGCGCGCGATGCATTCGCCGCAGGCGTCGCACCCGATGTGCGCGCGAAATAGCGCCGCCGCGACGCAAACATGTAATCGGGAATGGTGGTCCGTTCGTGCAGTTCCTTGTCCGCCATTCCGGTCGCCACGCCGCCGACATGCACCACACGGCTCGCGGGGACAGTCAGGATATCCCAGCCGGCAACGGTCAGCCGGTGCATCAGTTCGACTTCTTCGAAATACAGGAAAAACCCGGTGTCGAACAATCCGACCTCACGCAATGCCGCGACACGCAACATGACGCTGGCACCAGTGACCCAGTCGACTGGGGCAGTTTCGGCCGGACGGACAATCGCGTCGGCGACACCCAGCAGCTTGCCCACACGGTTCATTTGGCCGCCGCGGAAAAACTCGCGTGCGACCGACGGAAATCGGAATGCCGATCCGGTGCGCGCGCCGGTGCTGTCGAGCAACTGGCTGCCCGCGGCGGCACATTTCGGGTGCGCTGCCATTGTCGTCATCAACGCGGCAACCGCGCTGCGCTCGACAAGTGTGTCGGGATTGAGCAGATAAATGAATTCGGGGCGACGACTGCCGGCCATCGCATGCAATATCCCCTGATTATTTGCCCAGCCGAAGCCGCCGTTGAGCTCGAGCGCAAGGAAATCGACCCAGGGAAAATCGCAAAGGCCCTGCCGCAACCGATCGGCCGATCCATCGCCCGATCCGCCATCGACGACGACCGCACGCAATTCGGGCAGCTCGGCGCGCTCCTCGGCAAGCGCTGCAACCGCCGCCAGCGTCAGGTCCGGCGTGCGGTAATTGACGATGATGACAGTGACCGGCGCGCGCATCATGTCGCCGCTGCCGTTGGCAAATTTCGTGACCGCACGGTTCGATTTGAGCGATATTGCACTGGCACGGTTCCCGGGTTGCCGGCTCAATACCACCCTCGTGCCTAACTGCAACGCGGCACGCCATGGGGGGCGTTTGTGGTTTCGCCACGTGATCAACAATGTGGCGAAGGCGAGAAATCTTGCGCAACCATGGCGGAGATGATAGCCGCGCGGCATTCAAAAATGCGACGGATGTCAAGGGTTGGCTATCAGTTTTTCACCCGATCGCACCTTGAGAATGATCAAAAACGCCGTCGTGAACCTGATGCGAAAAGGGTCAGTGCTGCTGATCGGCAGCAACGGGCTCGTGCTGGTCGCGCGCATCGCCAGCACGGTCATTCTGACCCGCCTGCTCGATGCATCGGCATTCGGTGCGGTCGGCATTTTGATGACCTTCGCCTATATCACGGTCATGCTCACCGACGTGGGCTTTTACCCGTTTGTCGTCCGGTCGGGGCGAACTGACGATCCCGATTTCCTTGATCGCGTCTGGACGGTCCGCCTGATCCGGGATGCGGTGCTGACGCTTGTCTTCATCGCGCTTGCCAAGCCGATGGCGTGGTATGTCGGCGTTCCGGGGCTCGAATATGCGCTTGCTGCCGGATCGTTGACATTGATACTCGACGGCGCGTCGTCAATGGCCTTTGCCGTGGCCGCGAGGAACCAGCGCATCGGCATGTTGTCGCTGCTCGATCTGATACCGGCGCTGATCTCAATCGTCGTGACGATCGTGGCCGCACTGTTTATCCGAAGCTATTGGGCGCTCGTCATCGGCATCCTGTTTTCGTCGGTCCTGAAAACCACGCTCAGCTATTATCTGTTTCCCGGATCGCGGCGCAAATTCATCGTCGATCCCGACATGTTCAGACAAGTCTGGGCATTCGGCCGCCATATCATGCCGTCGAGCATCATTTTCTTGTTGATCCAGCAGGGCGACCGCTTCGTTCTTGCCCGCGTGCTCGATCTGTCGACATTCGGGCTTTACAGCCTAGCGTCCAATCTCGCAGCTGCACCGCTCAACCTCATGAATGCTTACACCGCACGCATTCTCTATCCGGCGTTTACAAAAACCCACGAAAGCGATCCGGCGTCGGTCTCGAGCAGTTTTTACGAAACCGGGCTTTATGTCCGGTTGCTGTTCATGTTCGTCGGTGGCGGCGCGATTACTTCGGCACCGATTGTCATCGCGCTGCTTTATGACGACCGCTACCTTGGAGCCGCGCAATTTCTGTCGATCATGCTGATCACGGCAGTCACGAATTTCGTGATCATGACCGAAAATGAACTGTTGATCGCCATCGGCCGCGTCAAATGGCAATTGCGGTTTAACGTCCTGAGGCTGGTGATTATCGTGGCAAGCGCGCCTATTTTATACAATGCCGGCGGCGGTATCGGACTGGTCTGGGCCACGGCAATTTCGGCCATTTTCACGAAATTTGCGATGTCGGCGATGCTGATGCGGCTGTCGCTGTTCCGCTGGCGGCGTGAACTGCTTTTGTGGTCCGCCGTCGTGGGCGGCATGGTCGTCGGCTATGCCGGCGTCGTGATCGTCGGATCGATCTGGAGCAATATCCCGTTGCCGATCGGCATCCGCATCTGACGCCGCGCCGGATATGGTCAGCCGATCACGCGGTCAGCGCGCGGTCGCCCTGGCCAGCCGGATCCAGCCGCTGTGGCGCCGTTGCCGTTGCGCGCCGCGGCGCCGGCATCATCAGCCCGATCGTTGCGGCGACCAGCAGAAAGATCGACGGACGCTGAAGATAGGAAGTGAATACCAGCATCACCGCTGCCGATCCGAGCAGTGCTGCACAAAATCCGGCGACATCGCGTTCGGGGGAAAGCGGCGTGAGGCGTTTGCGGATCATCGCCAGCCGCGCCATCGGAATGATGAAACCAAGGCAGAACAGGGTTACGCCGATACCACCGGCGAACAATGCGAAATAAAGATAGCTATTGACGAAATCGACGATGCCCTCGCCCTGCACCATGTCGGGCATGCGGCTGATCACGTTCAGGCTGCTGTCGCCCCAGATCGGATTTTTCCAGAATTCTTCCATGCCCCGCCGCCACAGTTCGGCACGGTAATCCCCGGTTCCGGTGGCTTCGTTCAGGCTGGTGCTGATCTGGTTGCCGACCGTGCCGACGACCATGGCCGCTGCATAAGCACCTGCGAGCAATGCCGTCGCTGCGGCCACTTGCACCGAACCGGTGACGCCGCGGCGATAAAAGGAACTGATCACGAATGCGACGGCGATGCCGACAAGCCCGCCGCGCGATTGTGGTCCGAGCGCGCTGAACGCGATCAACCCGACCACAGCGACATAATGGAGATTTGACCGGAATGCGCTGCGCACGGCCAGCGCCGCGGCAAAGCAGATCACCGTGACAAATCCCATGTTCGTCGCTTCGGACATCGGGCCATAAGCGCGCATCATGCCGCCGCGCCATTTTACGACCACACCGTTCAGGTCGAACCCGAAATGCTGGCTGAGCGGCGCATAGAGCGGCCAGGTGCCTCGCACTTCATAGAGAACAATAACCGCCAGGATGATACCGACCGCTGCCATCGCAGTCAGCATCATGCGCCAGTCGGCGGCATCGCGCGCGGACCGCGTGATGACATAGACCGGAATGAAATAGACGAAGGTCAAATCGACGAGTTCGCGGAGGTAGCCGATCGGTGGTCCGCCGCGCGCATTGATGACCACAAGCGTCGCGATGACGATCATCATCGTGATGTCGGCCCAGATCGGCGCCTTAACCGTGCGCCCGGGCGCAATTGCCCAGGCGATCAATCCGCTCAGCCCAAGTGTGCTTTGAACGGTCCACGGAAATAGATAGAGACCACCAACCACGACTTCGGTTTGAAGCGCGGGCGCCGCAAAAAGGCCGATCGCGGTTACCATCCCTGCCTGCAGCTTGGTCCGGCACAAAGCGAGCGGGACAAGCGCCACGGCAATGTGTGCAATCAACAGAGTCGGCGAAAGAAACAGGATTGCCGCCAATACGGCAAAGACAATGCCGGGCAGATAGCCGATTTCGCGCCGGACCCGGCGCGTGGACGCCATGTAGAAAATCAGGCTGCCGATGGCGATCAGGATTTCGACGAAGATCAGATTCTTAATCACCGGTCACATCACCTCATCTGGCACCGTTCACCGGCCGCTCGCGCGGTACACTATCGCAAAAATACGGGGCCCGTCGACAAGATAGCGCCGCCACAGCCGTTTTGGCTCGCTGAACAGGCGGTGCGCCCATTCGATGCCAAGCCGTTGCATCCAGCGTGGTGCTCGCGTCAGCCGACCGGTCACAAAGTCGATCGAGGCGCCGATACTCAGCAAAACGCCACTTTTTGTGCCTGCTTTTCGCGCATGATGAAGCAGGATTTCACCCTGCGGGCTGCCCACGGCAACGAATGTGAATTTGGCGAAGTTGGCGCATATGAACGCCGCGGCCGCATCCATGGCAGTGGTATCGTTGAGCATCCCCATCGGCGGGATGTGCTGAACGAAGGTGACGCCCGGGTGTGATTCGGCGAGCAGCGTGACTGTCGCGGCGTGGCCCCCGACGATCGCGATCCGGTCCCCCGGTCCGATGTGATCCGCGAACAGCGCTGCGGTCAGGTCGCTGCCGGGCACGACGGGCAAAGAAATGCCGCGCAATCGTGCCAGCCGCGACACGATCCGGCTGTCGCACAGGCACAGATCGGCATCGCTGATCGCGGCACGGTAACGCTGACCCAGCGGCTGGTTGCCGAGCCGGTCGAGCCGGACAAGATGGTCGACATTAGGCGTAACGACACTGAGCAGTTGCCCCGCGGCAGCAGCACCAGTGATCGTCGTGATGGCGTCGGACCAGCTGAGCGCATGGAAATCGGCACCGGCAAACGCCGTCGTCGCCCGCCTAATAGGCATTTTTATCCCACACCAGCCGGAACATCGTTTCGATGATGATCCGGATGTCGAGGAACGGCGACCAGTGTTCGATGTAGTAAATGTCATATTCGACACGGCGCCGTGCCCGGTCGAGATCGGCAATCTCGCCGCGAAGCCCACGGACCTGAGCGAGACCGGTGATCCCCGGCTTGACGCGGTGCCGGGCGGCATATCCTTGAACTGCATCGAAATAAAAGGCGTCCTCGACGCGCATTTTGGTCGCGTGCGGGCGCGGCCCGACGATCGACATGTCGCCTTGAAGGACATTGACGAGTTGCGGCAGCTCATCGATGCTGAATCGGCGGATGAACGCGCCGACGCGCGTTACCCGCGGATCGCCCTTGACCGTTCGCTGAGCGCCGCTCGAATCCTGGGCATCGACATACATCGACCGGAATTTCAGCACTTCGATTTCGGAATTGTTGAAGCCGAACCGGCGCTGGCGGAACAGGATCGCACCCGGACTTTCAAGCCGGATCGCAAGTGCCGTCAGCAAGAGCAGCGGTGACAGGAGAATGAGCGCGACGATTGCCAGACCATAATCCTGAACATTCTTGCCGATCAGGTCGAAATCACGCACTGGTCGTCGCAGCAGAGTCATGACTGGCAACGATCCGATCACGCCAAGCCGGAAGCTCGATCGCAGTTCGAGGATTTCACGCGACAAGACACAGACGTCGATCGACACGGCGCTCAATTGTTCGATGATGCGGTCGAGCCGCTCCTGACCGACTTGCGGCAGCGCGATGACGACCTGATCGAGATCGCCCGCGCGTGCGAGACCCAGAATTTCGGCAAAGCCGCCAACAAATTTTGCGCCGCGCTGTGCCGTCTTGTCCGACCGTTCACCGCGGTCGTCGGCAAAGCCGATGATTTTGAGATGCGGCAATCGCTCGAGTTCGAGAAGATCGATTACCCGCCCGACGATGTTGCGGTCGGCACCGTAAATCACGACGCGTTGGCCGATGATGCCCTGTTCCATCAACCACCAGGCAAGGCGCCGGAACGGAATACGGCTGAGCATCAGCAGCGTCGCAGTGGTCGCGACGTAAATTCCCGACAGCCCCGTCGACATCGAACCGGTCGAACGCAGCTGAGTCGCGGTCAGCCCGGTGAGCACCAGCGCGATCAGGAAATCATAGACACCGCCCTGTCCGGCGTCGGACCCTTGCCCGCGAAACGTGACATAGCCGTCGCGCGAGATGCGGATCAGGAAATAGTTGATGGCAAGGATGATTGCCGCGTTCATATGCAGCGGCCGGTCGACCCATTTGTCGAACACGGCGTCGTAAATCGTCAGCGACAGGAAAAAGGAGAGGATGAAACACATCACATCGGATGCGATGCCCATCGTCGTGAGCAGGTTCGACGTGAACCGCATCCGGCGCCGTCGCGGTGCCGCAAATTCGCCGGCCACCGGCGCAGGACCGGTCACGACGGGATGATCGATATCGCCCATCAGCTTGTCGGCAACGGACTGAACAGGCCACGAACCTTGAATGGCCGCGCTGGATTGGTGAAGCTGTAGTCGCGCAACGCCATATCATAGCGCTTTTTCGCGCTGATCACGCAGCCGCCGTCGTTGACTTTCTGACAACTGCTCATGACCGTGGCCCAGGCCCATGGTTGCGACAGATTGCCATCGGCAAAGTTTCGTGAAGCCGCAATCGCCGTGTCATGGTCGCCCTGGCTTTGCAGAAAATTGATATAGGCGACAAGCGCGCGGCGGCTTCGCGGCAAGTCGCGGACAGCTTGCGCCAGCACCTGTCGCACCCGCAGCGGCTGTTGGCTGGCGGCATAGGATTGCGCGAGCACGAGCCGCGCGCCGAGATTGGAGGGATCGGCGAGAAGCGCCGTCTGAGCATCGGCACTCGCCCGGTCGAACTGGCGCGCCGGGATGGCCCAGCGGGCACGCAGCAGGAGAGCATTGGGATCCTGATCGCTACCGGTTTCACTGAGCACGGCATCGACCAGTGCTTGTGCTTCGGCACGGCGACCGAGCCCGTCGAGTGCGAGCGCCTGTAGCCCGCGATCCGCCGTTGCGGCGCCCTTGCCCTGCGTGATGAGTGCAAGTGCCGCGGCATAATCCTTGCGCAGGATCAGATATTGGCCGGCCGCCGACCGCAGCGCCGACGCGGGCAGCGTCGTCAGGCGCGCATCGAGCCACACCGGCTTGGCGTCGGGTTCCATGTCGTCGAACAGTTCGAATGCCCAGGCGAGGAACTTGGCATCGTCGCGCCGCTGGAGCACTGCCGTCGTCCACACTTTGCGTGCATTGGCGATGTCGCCGGTGCGGTACAGCAGGTTGGCGTAATCAAGTGCAAGCTCGGCATTGGTTTTTTGTGCATCGATCAGCGCAGGAAAGACCGATTTCATCGCAGCCGCATCGCCGCGCGCCCGGTAAAACTGAAGGAGCGCAAGATCGAGACCAGTCTTTGTTTCACCGGTGCCCGGCGCATTTTTGAGCAATGCGATCGCATCGTCGACGCGGCCCTGAACCGCGATTGCGCGCGCTTTCAAAAGCAGTCCCGACTGGTCGCCGGGCGCCGCACTCAGGATTTTGTCCGCCGCTTCGATCGTCGCTTCGGGTTCGCCCTTGTCGAGCGCGAGCATGCCGCTGATCGCGAGGCCCTGCGGATCGGCGGGATCGAGCGCGAGCAGCCGGTCGTTGGCGTCTTTGGCAAGCCGCGTCGCACCGATCATGTAACCGGCATAAGCCAGCGGGCGCAGCGTGTTCGCATCGCCGGGACGCAATTCGTCCGCCCGCGCAAAGGCAGTAAACGCTTCGGACAATTCGCCGCTGGCGAGTCGCAGCTGGCCGAGCGCGAACCAGATGTCGGGTGCATCTTCGCGAATCGCGGTCGCACGCATCAGTTCTTTTTTCGCTTCGGCGACCTGTCCGGCTTGCGCCAGCTGTTGCGCTTTTACGTAAAGATCGTTCGCTCGCTCGGCTTTCGACGCGCATCCGCCGAGCGCCAGCACGAGAGCGGCGCCCGCAAAAAACGAACAAAAACGGGCATTAAGCATAGGCGGTTGCATCATACTGTCCCAGTGCTGCTATACGCCCGTCGAGAATCAGTGCTATGATGGAACGCGTCGCGACGATCAAGGTGCAAGGCACGACACCCGAACCCACGCCGCGAAAGGGGGCAGAAATGCTGAGAATTTTTGCTGTTATCATATTCGTTATCACAAGCGCCGCATCCAACATCGTCATGGCCGCAGATGCGCCCAAACCTGTTAACCGCGCCTATACAATCAATCCCGGTGACGAGATCGAGGTTTATGTATGGGGCGAAGAACGGCTTCAGCGTTCGGTCCGCATCCTGCCCGACGGCAGTTTTGCGTTCCCGCTGGTCGGCCGCGTCATCGCCGTCGGCAAATTGCCCGCAGCGATCGAGACCGAGATTTCGCAAGGGCTGAAATCGCAATATCGCGGCGAAGTGCCGCAAGTCACGGTTTCGGTCCGCGCACCGTCGGGATTTTCATTTTCGATTGTCGGTCGGGTAAAGGGACCGGGCAGTTTCACGCCCGGTCGCTATCTGAACGTCATGGAAGCGATCGCTTTGTCGGGGGGTCCCGACGAATTTGCCAATCTCGACAATGTGACGATCATTCGCAAAACGGCGACGGGCATCACCTTGATGAAGCTGCGTCTGGCGTCGGCCTTCAAGGGCGGGCGTGACATCACCGCTGAAACGCTGCCGCAGATCGAAAGCGGTGATACGGTCATCGTTCCGTGACGCGTGCCGCAATTGATCGGCTGTCGCGCGTGATCGCGGCCACGCTGGCAACGATGCCTTTCATGTCGCTCAGCGCGCGTGCGGACACGACGTCGGGTGTCGGCATGTCGGGATCGCTCGAATATTCCAGCAATCCCTATCTGCTCGATGCCGGCACACGCAGCGTTACACGCGGCAGAGTGCTGGTCTCTCCGTTTGTCGAAGAACGAACGGCGCGGTCCAGCCTGCGCGTGTCGGGTGATGCATCTTTTTCGAAATTCAGCCGCCGTTACCGTGATGCCGTCGACCTGTCGGCCGTCGTCGGCTATACCAACCGCGTGACGAGCCAGCTGTTAATGACGGCCAATGTGTCGATCAACAGCACGATCGGCGGGACATATAATACCGCGCCCGTTTTCAGCGCGACGCCGCCGGGATCAACGGTTCCGCCAATCACCGATTTCACCGTGATCGGGACACAGGATCGCACGACGCAGGCTCAGGCAAGCACGGGCGTCAACTACACGATCGATCCGAAAAATTCGCTTTCGCTGAGCTACAGCGGCTCGGTTCTGCGCTATCCGGTCGGGGTGGTCCGCGACGAATATTCGACGGTCAGCCAGAATGCGGGATATACGCGGGTCCTCAATTCGCGGCTGTCGGCGGGCGGTTCCGTTTCAGTGACCCGGATCAACTATTTCAACACGAAATTCGGTGATGCGGTCATCATCAGCCCGTCGCTCAACGGCAATTTCCGAATTTCTTCGCAATGGAGCTTATCGGCGGGCATCGGTGTTTCGAAATCGCGGCTGACGGTCGTTTCAGGGCGGCTGACGTCGACCAACCTGTCGGGCAATTTCAATGCCTGCCGGACCGACGCGCGGATGAATTTCTGCCTCAATGCGTCACGCGCGACTGGCGCGTCGTCGTTCGACGGTATCCGCGTTACGACGACAGTCGGCGCGTCGTTGGAATATAAGGTCAACGCACGCGACAAGTTCACGGCATCGGGTGGCCTGAGCCGTGCGTCGGTGCCAGATATCGGGCTTCCCGGCACGGCAAGCCAGTATCTGTCGGGACAGACCGGCTATTCGCGGCAATTCAATTCGCGTCTTACCGGGGCGGTGTCGGGCGGATTTACCGAAATCACGCAGCTGGGACGGCGCAGCAATGCCTTTGCTTCGATCGGTATCACATATAATTTTGGCAGATGATGATCATGACGAACGAACAAACCGAAACCTATGCTGAACCCGCATCGATGCTGGCGCAAGTGCCGGGGATATTGCTGCAGCGTAAATGGTGGTTCATCATTCCGACCCTGGTGCTGCTGGTTGCTGGCATAGCAGCCGCATATCTGTTGCCACCGCTGTACAAGTCTTCGGCGACATTGCTGGTCGAAGCAGCCGACGTGCCCATCGAAAGCCAGTCGACCGGCGGCAGTGAAGTCGTTGACGAACGGCTGGCGAAAATCCGCCAGCAGATCCTCAGCCGCCGTGACCTTATCCAGTTGATGGACAAATACACGCTGTATCAGAGCGAACGGCAAAGCGACCCGTTGTCGAAAGTCGTCGAGAAATTCCACGACGCGATTGCCGTGACACCCGTCAGCGCAGCCTTTGCGCAGCAGGGCGGCAAAGCAACGATCGCTTTCACGATCAGCTTTGATTATCGCGACCCGATCATCGCTCAGCAGGTGACCCAATCGCTGATCGACCGGATCGTCGAAATCGATTCGACGGCAAATGTCGACCAGACGCGTGCCGCTGTCGCTTTCCTGAGCAAGCAGGCCGAGGATTTGAGTGGTCAGATCACGCTGGTCCAATCGCAGCTTTCGGGGCTGAAAGCGCGCAACGGGTCGCTGCTGTCGAACCTGAACGTGCCGATGATGAGTGGCGGCAGCAGCATCGACGCGCAGATTGCGATGCTCCAGCGCGACAATTCAAACCTCAATAACCAGCGCGATCTCGTCAAGACATCGGCGGAACGCGATCCTGTCGTCTCGCAGGCCGAAGCCAATCTCGCCACGGTGCAGGCGGTCTATGCCGACAATCATCCCGACGTCGTCATTGCCAAGCAGCGGCTCGATGAAGCCAAGCGGCTCGCAGCAAGCAACGTAAAGAAAGTGCCGGTTGATTCGATTTCGCAGCAGATTGCATTCAACAACGCGCAGATTGCCGAGTTGCAGGCCGCAAAAGCCGCCGACCGAAGCCGATCGACACAGGTTTTTGCAGCTCAAGCCAAAGGCCCGGTCGTCATGGAACAGGCCGCGCAATTGCAACAGCGGCTCGATGGCCTCAACGTGCAATATCAGCTTTCGTCGACAAAATTGATGTCGGCACAGGCAGCGGCGCGCGCGGCCAGCGAGCAGCGCGGCGAGCGACTGGTTGTTGTCGATGCGCCATCACAGCCCGATGATCCGACTTCGCCGAACCGGCCGTTGCTGATCGCGGGCGGCGGCGTTTTGGGGGCCGGTGTCGGCCTTGCGCTGATCATGCTGATGGAATTGATGCGCCGGCCGGTGCGCGGTGCCGCAGGCCTTGAGGCCGTGACCGGGCAGACGCCGCTGGGCGTGATTCCGATCATTGCAAGCAAGACGACACGTGCGGGGTCGGACGATGACGATGGCGGATCGTGGTGGTCACGGTTCAATCCGCTGCCGTGGCGGCGAACAAAATTGGCAACGGCCGATGGATGAACTTGGGGGCAAGAGCAGTTCGATGACAATGATGCAGCAATCGTCGGCGGCTCCGGCACGCGGACCCGGCCCGGTGATCGATCTGGCGCGGGCACGATCGGTAATGGTCGATCCCACGCAAATGCGCGGCGAACGGGTCATCGGTTTTGATCCGACTGACCGCGATGGCCGGCCATTCACGCTGCTACGTTCGCGTGTGCTCGATTTGTGGCGCGGGCAGGGGGCAAAGCTGATCGGTGTCACCTCGGCTTCACCCGGCGCGGGCAAGTCATTCATTTCGTGCAATGTGGCGGCATCGCTTGCGACGCTTCCCGAAACGCGCGTTGCGCTGTTCGATCTCGATTTGCGTCGCGGCACTGTCGGGCGCAATTTCGGCATTGGGGAAGATGCCGGGCTCGAGACGTTCCTGACTGGCAAGACCGCCGATCTGTCGGGACTGGGCCGCAAGATCGACGGCCTTGCGCTGACGTTATTTCCCTGTGCCGCAGTGAAGGGGCATTCGGCATCGCTCGTCACGGGCGACATGTTCGACGCGCTGGTTGCTGCGATGCGCGGGCTTCCCGACGATGTGCTGGTCATCTGCGACTTGCCGCCGACATTCGCCAACGACGATGCCAAGCTGATCTGCGAACGCCTTGACGGCTATATCCTCGTTGCCGAAGACGGGGTCACGGCACGCAAAGCCGTGTCCGCCGCAGTCAAATTCATGGAGCCGTCGAAAATGCTCGGGACGATCCTCAACCGCGCGCATATCGGGCTCGAAGACCAATATGGCTATGGCAGCAAAGCCTATCGCAATTATTACGAATAAGCGGCGTGCGTAAGGGGATCATCCTTGCCGGCGGATCGGGCACGCGCCTGCATCCGCTGACGCTGTCGGTGTCGAAACAATTGATGCCGGTTTACGATAAGCCGATGATTTACTACCCGCTTTCGGTGCTGATGCTGGCGGGCATTCGCGATATCCTGATCATCACGACGCCGCACGATGCACCGGCGTTCGTGCATCTGCTCGGTGATGGCAGCGCGTGGGGGCTGTCGATCGAATATGCGGTGCAGCCAACGCCCGATGGCCTTGCGCAGGC
>JANLWD010000327.1:0-3330 GCA_031364345.1 Sphingomonas sp. | reverse complement strand
CCGGCCCATGGAAGCGATCACCGTCACATTCGATCGCGAGCCGACGATCTTCATCGCCCTCAACCACTATGTCGATGCGATGCTGACCGACACGCACCTGGGTATCGAGGGCATATCCCCTATCGTGTAAGGCGTCGAAGACCTCGCGCTCGAAATCGGATTCGCAGCGCAGCCGGGCGTCGGCAGCCTCTTCGGTATCATTGGGAAATGGAGAACGGAAATGCTCAAGCAATGCGCGGCGTAATTTGTCGCTGGGGCTAAGTTGATCCAGTTCGATTGAACGGACGAGGATCATCCTTTCCCGGGCGCGGGACGCTGCGACATTGAAGCGCTGTTCAAAAGGTAGACCACTTAGAGCAGCGGCATTGCCTGGCGTCGCGACCATGGAAAGGAACATGATATCGCGTTCATCGCCCTGGAAGGTCGCCGGGTCACCTACTCGAACCCGGTATTTCTCGATGAACGCGATTCCAAGCTCGTTCTCGATCCTGCTGTAGACCAACGCAGCCTGTTCGGTCCCCAGTAAGGTCGTTACACCGATGGTCCGCCCATCGAATGATGGATCTTCGGCGATGCGCTGCAATTCCTCGATGATATAGTCGGCTTCTGGCGGATTGGTTTTGCCGCGGCCCTTGCGATAACCATCGACAACAAGAACGTCTGACAGCACAGGATCGAGCCGCTCCGATGCTTTCGATAGACGCAATGGGCACAGTTCGTTACGATAGAATTGCCGCTTCGAGAATTCGATGATGGGAGCCGCGCAGCGAAAATGCTCGCGCAACATGAACCGATCAGCACCAAAAATCACACTCGCAAGGTCGTAGAGCGAGCTTTCCTGCCGCATTGGCTCAATGAACAAAGGCACCTGTGTCGAAAGGTACCGGACAGCCAGCGCATTGGACTGTTCCATGTTTAAGCCGACATTGTCGGGGCTGACCTGCTTGTCGTCACCGACAACGAGAATCTGCTTTGCACGGAACAGCGCCGGGAGGGACGACAAAGTCGATTGGGAAGCTTCGTCCACGATGACCAAATCGAAAATACCAAGTTCAGCAGGCAGAGATTCCGACACCCGACTATGCGGCATGATCCAGCAAGGAAGGGCGCTCTTGACCGCATCGGCTGCATTCCGCGCGGTCTTCCTGTGACGATTTGCGCTCTTCCCGGTCCCGCGCCCTATCTTGCCAACGGCAACCGCATAGGCGGCCAAGGCCTGCATCACACTCGGCGACGCCTTTTCCTTGAGCGCCCGCCACGTCCGCTGTTCGATTGTACGTATGTAAGTCTTTGAAAGGTCCGCTTCGGCGCGTTCCCGTTCCTGATGAAACTGTCGCAATCGGACGGATTGATTGGATTCGTCGAGCCAGCGATCAAGCCGACGCAAGCGCCAACGCCTCCGCCAGTCAGCTGGACAAAGTTGGTCGATTGCGCCTGACGGTATTGAGAGGAGTTGACCCGCCCATTGCGCTCCGCCGCTCGATTTGATCTGACTGCTCACGGTCCGGATCGTGTCGAAATGCGCATGTAGGCCGTGCAAATGGTTGATCCGCTCGGAATGGCCCGCGATCTCGGCAGCAAGGGTAGGTTTGGCGAGCGCAGCTTCGCCAATACGTACTGCCAGCGACCTGATTCCATTATGCACGGCGGTATCGCCCTGCCCAATTGCATCGAGCAAGGACTTTCGCATCGATCGAGCGGTCTGCAACCGGGCAAGGTCCAAATGGACGTGCAGACAATCCAAGACGTCAGCCGGATCGGTCTCTCGGCTGACTGAACCGGGCCAACGCGGCAAGAGTGCGCGGATTGATCGCGATAAGGCTTCTGCCTCGCCTCCAAGCGATGTCAGCGCGTCAATACGGTTCAACAAGTTCAAAGCTTCACGGCCCGCAGACGGACCATCGACCGCAATCGCAGGTAACGAGGTTCCGGCGCAGGCATGGTTCCAACTCTGCACGAAACTATGTGACCGGTCCGTCGTATCGATGAAGCGGGCAACGGCGCCCCATTCTTCCGTACCTGAGGGAACCTTGCCTTTCAGCCTGATCGCCGAAATGTGAGCCTTGGTCGTGCGCGCGAACAACCCAACAATTGCGCCCAAGCCGGTGCCACCTTCGGCCAGGTCCGCAACGCTTGCCCGAAATCTGGGATCGTTGAGGCTACCATCCGCGAGAATGACCGGCCTTGTGAGGAAAAAGCGATGGTCTTCTTCAAGAGCGACTGCCTCGTCACGCAACTGGATCAATGCGTCGCGGACCGGATTATCCGCGCCGTCTATCAAGCTGACCAACACCGCATCGAGTGCGCTGCCGGTTCGGCCAAGATCCAAGCGGCGCTGACTCCAGTCTGCAAGCTGCCGCTCTGTCGCTTCCACCGAAGCGATTGTCTCGGGGCGGTCGCTTGCCAACCTCCACACTGCGCCATCCGCAATTGACTGCTCGATGCCTGCCGCCTTCTGAAGGCTGTCATGGGCGGCTAGGAAGGTATCTACATCGGCCAGCAAATCAGCCGGCGGCAGTGGCTTCCCGAGATAACATAGGTCGTCGCCCACGGCCTGCCGCGCTGTCCGCAGAGCGGCGATATCTTCATCTTTGAAATGGGGTTCAAAGTCAGTTGCTGGACCGATTGCATCGGGAAGCCAAGTCGCCTCCTCACCAGCAGCAAGCACTTCGCGGGCGGCATCGAGCGGTTCGATCCTCTGCCCGTCCAGTTCCAGCTTAGACAACGCCGTGCGACCGATCTGTTCGGTTTCGCGGTCGTTCGCGGCGAGCTGGCGGTGGAGACCGTCGATCTTGGCTTCCAGGCTGGCGATCTCAGCGTCGAGCTCGGACTTACGCAGATGCTGGAGCCGCTCCGAAATAAGATCGACCGATCCGCGAAACTGGCGAAGGCCTTCCCGGTCGCTGTCGAGCAAACTCACTGCCAGCGGACGGATTTGCGGCGGGAGCTGGTCCTGGAGCACGCGCAGAGCGGGCGATTTCTGCGAAGTCACCAACACACGCCGTCCTGTCGCCAGATAGTGGCTAATGATATTGGCAATCGTGTGGGTTTTTCCGGTTCCGGGAGGACCCTGAACGACAACTCCATCGCGCACCGCCAGGCGCTGCGCGATCTGAACTTGCTCGGCATTGAAGGGCTTAGGGAAGAAGAGCTCTTCACCGGTTCCATCCGAGGACGTAGCACCGGGAATGCTGTTGATGCCCCGAAAAGTCGGGAAATTCTCGTCCTGCAAATCGCGCGATGGGTCGGTAAACAAAGCCGCGATGGCGGGTGGGATCGCGATGTTGCCTTTGCTGTTTTCGAGCAGATCGCGAAACGCCAGCAGGTCGG
>JANLWD010000293.1:0-8072 GCA_031364345.1 Sphingomonas sp. | reverse complement strand
GGCCAAAGTCGGCGCCTATCCTTTCACGACCGTTCGTCCGCAACTGGGCGTCGTCACGCACCGCGACCGTGAATTTGTGGTCGCCGACATCCCTGGCCTGATCGAAGGGGCGGCCGACGGCGCCGGGATCGGTGACCGTTTTCTGGGTCATGTCGAACGGTGCCGGGTGCTGCTCCACCTCGTCGATGCGACTGGCGACGATCCGGTCGGTGCCTATCGCACGGTGCGCCGCGAACTCGATATTTATGGCGCTGGGCTGATCGACAAGCCCGAAGTCATCGGCCTGAACAAGATCGATGCGCTCGACACGGCTGACGTCAAGAAATTGATGACCAAATTGAAACGCGCATCGAAAGCCGAAATCATGCCATTGTCGGGCGCTGCAGGGACCGGCATCGACGCCGTGCTCGACCGCTTGTCCGACGCCATCCCGTCGTCGATCGCTGTGCCGCAAACTGCCGATACGCAAGCGGAATGGTCGCCGCTTTAATTCGGCAAGACAACCCGCTAGCAGAGCGCATGCAGACGGATATCGAGATCGCCCGCGCGGCCACGCTTTTGCCCATCGATGCGATCGCGGCAAAGCTCGATATTCCGCCCGACGCCGTCGAGCCGTACGGGCGGCACAAAGCGAAGCTGGACCTGGCGAAAATTCCGCCGAGCGGCCGGACCGGCAAACTGATCCTCGTGACCGCGATCAATCCGACACCGGCGGGCGAAGGGAAAACGACGACGTCGGTAGGGCTGGCCGATGCACTGAACCGGACGGGCCGCAGAACCGTGCTGGCGCTGCGCGAACCGTCGCTTGGCCCATGTTTCGGGACCAAAGGCGGGGCGACTGGCGGCGGTCATGCGCAAGTGGTGCCGATGGATGACATCAACCTGCATTTTACCGGTGATTTCCACGCAATTACGGCCGCGCATAATCTGCTTTCGGCAATGCTCGACAATCATATCCACTGGGGCAATGCGCTCGGCATCGATGTTCGCCGCGTGGTCTGGCGCCGCGTTCTCGACGTGAACGACCGTGCCTTGCGCGGCATCGTGCAGTCGATCGGCGGCGTTGCCAACGGATTTCCGCGCGAAAGCGGCTTCGATATCACCGTTGCATCCGAAGTCATGGCGATCCTGTGCCTTGCCGACGATCTTGCCGACCTCGAAGTGCGACTTGGGCGCATCATCGTCGCCTACACGCGCGAACGGATGCCCGTCACGGCACACGACCTGAAAGCCGACGGCGCAATGGCAGTGCTGCTTGCACAGGCCATCCGACCCAATCTGGTCCAGACGCTCGAGGGTAATCCCGCGATCATCCACGGCGGCCCTTTTGCCAATATCGCGCACGGCTGTAATTCGGTCATCGCAACGCGTGCGGCGCTGGCGCTGGGCGATTATGTCGTCACCGAAGCCGGATTTGGCGCGGACCTGGGCGCGGAAAAGTTTTTCGATATCAAATGCCGTCAGGCCGGATTGAAGCCCGCCGCTGCGGTCATCGTCGCGACGGTGCGCGCACTGAAAATGAATGGCGGCGTGGCGAAAGCCGATCTGGCGCATGAAGACGTCGATGCGGTCCGCCGCGGGACGGTCAACCTGATCCGGCATATCGAAAACATCCGGCAGTTCGGCGTGCCGATCGTGATTGCGATCAATCATTTCGCGACAGATACAGCGGCTGAAATCGCCGTGATCGAAGATGCCGCCGCAACGCACGGCACGCGCGCGATCCTGTGCCGGCACTGGGCGGAAGGGAGCACGGGCGCAGTCGAGCTTGCCGATGCCGTCGCCGCGCTGGCCGACAGCGGAACGTCGCAATTCGCGTCGCTTTATGATGATGCCACGCCGCTGTTCGACAAGATTTCTACGGTCGCGACACGGATTTATCGCGCCGCAGAGGTGGTGGCCGAACCGGCAGTGCACAAACAACTCGACCGGTGGACTGCCGACGGTTTCGGCGACCTGCCGGTGTGCATCGCCAAGACGCAATATAGTTTTTCGACCGACCCGACACTGCTTGGCGCGCCCGTTGGACATATCGTGTCGGTGCGCGAAGTGCGCCTTGCCGCGGGTGCGGGTTTCGTCGTCGCAATCTGCGGCGACATCAATACCATGCCCGGCCTGCCGCGATCACCCGCCGCCGAACATATCCGCATCGACGCAGCGGGGCAGATCGCAGGGCTGTCGTGACGCGGACGGTCGTGAAAGTCGGCTCGTCGTTGCTGGTCGATGTCGACGGTGGCGTCCGGCGAGCGTGGCTGAGCGATCTCGTTGCTGCGATTGCCGTGCGGATCGCGAGCGGACAGCAGATTGCGATCGTGTCGTCAGGCGCGATTGCGCTGGGTGCGCGGCGGCTCGGGCTGGCAAAGGGCGGTCGTGCGACATTGGAGGATGCACAGGCGGCTGCTGCGGTGGGGCAGATCGCACTGGCAGGCGTCTGGGCCGAATTGTTCGGCGCGCACGGCCTTACCGCGGCGCAGATGCTGCTGACGCTTGACGATCTCGAAGACCGGCGGCGCTATCTGAACGCCAGCGCCACGCTCGACCGGCTTTTGTCGCTCGGCACGGTGCCGGTGATCAACGAGAATGATAGCGTTGCAACTGCCGAAATCCGCTTTGGCGACAATGACCGACTGGCGGCGCGTGTGGCACAGGCAGCGGGCGCACAGACTGTCGTGCTGCTGTCCGATGTCGACGGGCTGTTCACGGCCGATCCGCGGGTCGATCCAGCGGCCGAGCGGATTGCCATGGTCGAACGGATCGATGCGCGCATCACTGCGATGGCATCGGCGGCGAGTTCGTCAGGGATTGGCGCGGGTGGAATGGCGTCAAAGATCGAAGCCGCACGGATCGCCACGAGCTGCGGCGTCGACCTGGTGATCATATCGGGCACCGAGCCCGATCCACTCGCAAGAATCGATGACGGCCGCGGCACGCGCTTTATTGCCGATAAACGTGCAAAGTCGCGCAAGGCCTGGCTGGCAGGACGATTGACCGTCAAAGGCGCAATCGAAATCGATGACGGCGCCGCAAAAGCACTGGCGGGCGGCGCGAGCCTGCTGGCGGCAGGAGCAAAGCGCGTGTCGGGAAGTTTCGTTCGCGGCGATGTCGTCGATGTCGTCGATGCCGGTGGCACAGCCATTGCTCGCGGTCTGAGTGAATATGATGCCGCCGATGCAGTGCGGATTTCCGGCCTGAAATCCGACGTGCAGGCCGCAGCACTCGGCTATGCACCGCGCGCCGCGCTGATCCACCGCGACCATATGGTCCTGTTGTGACCGTTGCGCTGACAGGCGGGACGGGGTTTTTGGGCAGCACCGTTCTGAATTGCCTGATCGGTGCGGGCCACATTGTTCGCGCGCTGGCGCGACGACCGCAACGCCCGCGCGACGGCGTGACTTGGATCGCAGGCGACCTTAAGGCGCCCGGTGCGCTATGTGATGGCGCGGCAGCAATCGTCCATGTGGCAGGCGTCGTGAATGCCGACGCAGCGACGTTCGACAAGGGTAATCGGCAGGGCACCGAAGCGATGATCGCCGCAGCACTTGCCGCGGGCGTGCGCCGCTTTGTCCATATCTCTTCGCTCTCGGCGCGCGAACCACAGTTATCGAACTACGGCGCGTCGAAACGCGCAGCAGAAGACGCGGTAGTTGCATCGACGCTAGATTGGTCGATCGTTCGCCCGCCCGCGATTTACGGTCCCGGCGATACCGACAATCTCGAGCTGTTCCGTTTTGCCAAACGCGGGATCATGCCGCTGCCCCCCAAAGGCCGTCTGTCGGTGATCCATGCCGAAGATCTGGCGCGGCTGATCGTCGCAATGGTCGACGATGCCCAGGCGCACACCTTTTACGAAGCCGACGACGGCCAGCCCGATGGCTGGAGTCATCAGGATTATGCCAGGATGATCGGTGCCGCGGTCGGTCGCAATCCGATGACGCTGGCACTGCCTCGTGCGGCACTCAATCTCGGCGCAGCACTCGACGGGATATTTCGCGGCGACAAAGCGAAACTCACGCGCGACCGGGTATCTTATATGACCCATCCCGACTGGGTGATCGATGCCGCGAGGCGACCGCCAGCGTCGTTGTGGACGCCGCAGATTTCGACGCCCGGTGGCCTGAAAGCGACTGCCGACTGGTACCGTGCCAAGGGTTGGCTTTAATTGCCGCAATTCTTTATGGACGCTGACATGACTGATCGAACGCAGACCTACGACGCCATCATGGCGCAAATCACACCTTTCAATAAAAAGGGCGTTACCGTTACCGAGGCTACCACGTTCATGGGTGATCTCGAATGGGATTCGCTGACAGTGATGGATTTCGTGGCCGCGATCGAGGACGAATTCGACGTCATGATCACGATGAACATGCAGGCCGATATCGAAACCGTGGGCCAGTTGGTCGATGCGGTCGTCAAGCTGAAGGGTTGAAGCGATGAGTGAAGCCGACGCACATTTCCCGGTCGCGACGGGCGATCTGTTTTCGAAATTCGATGCGCTGATCGCGCAGCGCGAAGGGTTGCTGGCGACTGGCGTGCGCGATCCGTTTTCGCTGGTGATGGAGCGGGTGCTCTCGCCGACGCGCGCGGTCGTCAATGGCCGGGAAACGATTCTGCTCGGCACCTATAATTATATGGGCATGACGTTCGACGACGATGTGATTCAGGCGGGCAAGGACGCGCTCGACGAATTTGGGGCGGGTACGACGGGCAGCCGCGTGCTCAACGGCACATTCCAGGGCCATAAAGAATGCGAAGATGCGCTGCGCGAGTTTTACGGCATGGACCATGCAATGGTCTTTTCGACCGGCTACCAGGCCAATCTCGGCATCATCTCGACGATCGCGGGCAAGGATGACTACATCATTCTTGACGCCGACAGCCATGCGTCGATCTATGACGGTTGCTCGCTCGGCAATGCACAGACCGTGCGGTTCCGCCACAATGATGTCGATGATCTCGACCGGCGGCTGGGGCGGATCCCGGCGGGCGCCGGCAAGCTCGTGCTCCTCGAGGGCGTCTATTCGATGATGGGCGACATTGCGCCGCTCACCGAAATGATTGCGGTATCGAAAAAACATGGCGCGATGATCCTTGTCGACGAAGCGCATTCGATGGGCTTTTTCGGCAAAAACGGACGCGGCGTTGCCGAAGCGCAAGGCTGCCTCGACGATGTCGATTTCGTCATCGGCACCTTTTCGAAATCGGTCGGCACGATCGGGGGATTTTGTGTGTCGAACCACCCGAAGTTCGAAATCATGCGGCTCGTGTGCCGCCCCTATGTGTTCACCGCCTCATTGCCGCCGACGGTCGTGGCCAGTTCGGCGAAATCGATTCGCAAGCTGATGCATTCGGGCAACAAGCGCGCGCATCTGTGGGAAAATTCGAAGCGCCTGCATCAGGGGCTGCGCGATCTCGGCTTTGAATTGGGCACACCCGAAGCGCAAAGTGCGATCATTGCCGTCATCATGCCCGATCTCGAACGCGGCGCGATGATGTGGAGCGCTCTGCTTGACGAGGGGTTGTACGTGAACCTTGCTCGGCCCCCGGCGACGCCCGCGAATATGACGCTGCTGCGCTGTTCGCTCTGCGCCGAACATTCGAGCGAAGAAGTGACGACGATTCTCGAACGCTTTGCGACCGCAGGCCGCGCAACCGGCGTGATCGCTTAATCGGCGAACAGCAGGACCGGCGTTTCGAGAAAGCGTTTGAGTTCCTGTACGAAACTGGCGGCATCATGGCCGTCGACGACGCGGTGGTCGCAGCTGATCGACAGGTTCATGAGCTTGGCGCGGATGATGTCGTCGCCGCGGAACATGGGACGCTCGACGATCTTGTTCGGGCCGATGATCGCGACTTCGGGACGATTGATAACGGGGGTCGTGGCAATGCCGCCGAGCGGACCGAGCGATGTAATCGTCAGCGTGCTGCCCGACAGTTCCTCGGACTTGGCTTTGCCAGTGCGCGCGGCGTCAGCAAGGCGGCCGATCTCGCGGGCGAGCTGCCAGACGTTCATGCTTTGCGCGTCGCGGATAACCGGGACCATCAGTCCGGCGTCGGTCTGCGTTGCCATTCCTAGATGGACCGCGCCGTGGCGCGTGACGATCCCAGCTTCGTCGTCGTAGCGCGCATTGATCATCGGAAAGGCGGGGACTGCCTTGCAGATGGCGACGATCATTAGCGGAAGCAGCGTGAGTTTGGGCCGGTCGCCGCGATTGGCGTTGAGATCGCCGCGCATGTCTTCGAGTTCGGTGACGTCGATTTCGTCGACATAAGTGAAATGCGGGATCGCGCGTTTTGATGCTGCCATATTTTCGGCAATGCGGCGGCGCATGCCGATGACTTTGATTGCTTCGTCGGCCCGCGGTTTGGTTACCGGCGCGTAGCCCTCGCCTGCACTGTAGCGGAGATAGGCGTCGAGATCGGCGTGGCGCAAGCGGCCGTCTGCGCTGGGTTTGATGAGGGTGAGGTCGACGCCGAGGTCAGCAGCACGCGCACGCACGGCGGGGGAAGCGAGGATTTGTGCGCCTAACTTGTGCTCCTGCGCAGGCAGGAGCTCTGGAAGGGCGGGCTGCGCTGCGTCAGGTTCTGCCACCTTGTGGTCGGCCGCGGCTGGCGCCTCCACAGCTCCTGCCTGCGCAGGAGCATGACGCTCCTCGGCGTCCCCCTCAACCTCGATCACGGCCAGCGCCGACCCGATCGGCACCATATCCCCGACTGCGCCCGCCAGTTCGACGATCACGCCGGACACCGGCGACTCCATCTCAACCGTCGCTTTGTCGGTCATCATGTCGGCAATGCCGCCGTCTTCCTCGATCCGGTCGCCGACCTTGACGTGCCAGGCGACGATTTCGGCCTCGGCAATGCCTTCGCCGATGTCGGGCAAGCGGAATGTGAAGCGGGCCATCGCTTAATCCTTCATAATTTTCTTGAGCGCAGTGCCGATGCGGATGGGGCCGGGGAAATAGGCCCATTCGAGGCTGTGCGGATAAGGTGTGTCGAAACCGGTGACGCGCTCGACCGGGGCTTCGAGATGATAGAAGCAGCGTTCCTGCACCAGTGCGGAGAGTTCCGCGCCGAAGCCGCCGGTGCGGGTGGCTTCGTGGACGATCAGGCAGCGGCCAGTTTTCTTGACCGAAGCTTCGATCGTTTCGATGTCGAGCGGGACAAGTGTACGCAGGTCGATGATTTCGGCATCGATTCCGATCTCTTCAACCGTCGCCGCGGCAACATGGACCATCGTGCCATAAGCAAGGATCGTGACGTCGGACCCGTCGCGGACGATCGCCGCCTTGCCGATGGGAACCGTATAATGTCCCTCGGGCACTTCGCTCGCGTCAAATTTTGCCCACGGTTGCACCGGGCGGTCATAATGGCCATCGAATGGGCCGTTATAAATGCGTTTGGGCTCGAAAAAGATCGTTGGGTCATTGTCTGCGATCGCCGCGAGTAGCAGACCCTTGGCATCATAAGGCGTCGAGGGGATGACCGTTTTCAGGCCCGAGACATGCGTGAAAATGCCCTCGGGCGACTGGCTGTGCGTCTGTCCGCCGAAAATGCCACCGCCGAACGGTGAGCGCACCGTAATCGGCATCGGGAATTCTCCTGCCGAGCGGTAGCGCAGCCGCGCCGCCTCCGACACAAGCTGGTCCAGCGCGGGATAAATATAATCGGCGAACTGGATTTCGGGGACAGGGCGCATCCCGTATGCTGCCATGCCAACGGCAACGCCGATGATCCCGCATTCGGTGATCGGCGTGTCAAACACGCGGGTCTTGCCATGCTTGGCTTGTAGCCCGGCGGTTGCGCGGAATACGCCGCCGAAAAAGCCGACATCTTCGCCCAGGACAATGACATCCGGATCCGCCGCCATCGCGACATCCATCGCGCTGTTGATCGCTTCGATCATGTTCATGCGCGGCATTTTATATCCCCGCGTCGGCACGTTCGGCGCGCATCTGGTCGCGCTGCTCGACGAGGTGCCACGGCATCTCTTCGAAAATATCCTCGAACATTGTGTCGAACGGCTGATGCAGGCCGTGGCCGAGCACACCGTTTTTCTCGGCTTCCTTGGC
>JANLWD010000283.1:0-2534 GCA_031364345.1 Sphingomonas sp. | reverse complement strand
GCTCGGCGATCAGCGCATGGCCAAAAGCCATGTCCTGAAACGCAAAGCCGATCCGCGCCGGGTGACCGTCCCTGAGAGAGACCAGGAAGGGAGCGGTCGTGGGGGGCGTGGACTCGATGATGACGTCGCCTGCAACTGCGGACGACGCTTCATCGGATGAATAAATTGAGGGGCGACCATTGCCGATCGTGATCCCGGCGCCAGTCAAAACAGGCACCAGCGTCGGCCATTGGACTTTGGCGGTTTCGGAAATTGCAACCAGAGTCATCATGTCCCCACATCTGCAAACGAGCAGTCGTGGTTAATCATGCAATCACTGTGCCAGTTCGAACCTACGAGAGCGAAGTGTGCGTGGTGTCAATTCCCGGTCACCCGCAAATGCCGGCTGTCAAAAATCTGACGCGTCAGGCAGCGTCGCTGATTCCGAGTTCGGCGAGCTTTCGATAAAGTGTCGACCGCCCGATCCCCAATCGCCGGGCGACTTCGGTCATCCGCCCGCGATAATGGCCGATGGCAAGGCGAATGACGTCGGCTTCGATCGCGTCGAGCGGACGCATGTTACCATCGGGATTGAACAGCGTGACACCGGCGGCCTGTTGCCCCGAGACAACCGATGTGTCGCTGGCGACCAGATGCCCTGCGACATGCGGAAAATCATGCGCAGTCAACGCGTCGCCGTCACACAGTACCGCCGCGCGGAACAGAGCATTTTGCAGCTGACGGACATTGCCCGGCCAGCTGTAACTGCTCAACAGCGACATCGCTTCATCAGTGATGCCCAGTTCACGCAGTCCCGGCTGCTTGGCGATCCGCGCAAGCAGGTGACGGGCGAGCGCGGGCACGTCACCGCTGCGATCGCGCAGCGGGGGAATGGTCACCTGAACGACAGCGAGGCGGTAATAAAGGTCCTCACGGAAACGCCCGGCAGCCACTTCGTCGAGCAGCGTTCGGTTCGTTGCGGCAACGATACGCACATCGACATCGCGCGGACGACCGCCGATGGGACAAACTTCGCCCGATTGCAGCACGCGCAAAAGCTTGACCTGCGCATCGAGCGGCAAGTCGCCGACTTCATCCAGAAACAAGGTGCCGCCGTCGGCATCGCAAAACTTGCCGACCTGCCGCGCAAATGCGCCCGTGAATGCACCTTTTTCATGGCCGAACAGTTCCGATTCGACGAGGTTCGCGGGGATCGCACCGCAGTTGACCGCAACCAGTGGCTTTTTGGCGCGCGGCGATGCAGCGTGGATCGCTTCGGCAACGACTTCCTTGCCGACGCCGCTTTCGCCTTCGATCAGCATCGGGACGCGAGCGCGCGCGGCCTTTGCCGAAATCGCCAGTGCGGCGCGAAATTTCGGTGCCGACCCGACAATTTCGTCAAAACCGAGCGGCGCGGAAAGTTTTTCGGAAAGTGGCCGCAATTCGCCGCCGCTCGATCCTTCGGCAAGCGCTGCGTCGAGTGCCGCGAGCAGCCGGTCGGGTGCAATCGGTTTGACGAGGAAATCTGAAGCCCCGGCACGCATTGCTTCGACGGCGACCGCAACCGAATCGGTCGCGGTCAGCATCAGGATCGGCAGCATCGGGCGGCGCGCACGCAATTCGGCAATCAGATCGACAACATCGTCGCCCCAGCGATCGATCAGAATCGCATCGAGCATCATGCCGTCGCGTGTGCCCAGCGTCGCAATCGCCATTTCATTGTCGCTGATCGAAATCGTTCGCCACCCGGCACGCGAAGCAAGCGCCGAAACGAGGCGAACCTGTGCGGGTTCGTCGTCGACGAGCATCAACATGCGAGTGCCGTTTGGCGCCAAAGTCGCCCCCGTTATTGTCCCAATCAAGGACTCCCCCTAACCTCAAGCAGTAAAGTTACCGTGAACGCGCATTAACGACGGTTTGTTTTCGCAACGCTGAAAGCATCGTTCACGTGCGCGAAAGCGATCGGGTGCAGCTTGGGCTTGAGAGCGGCGCGGGTCGCGGTTAAGGCGGGTGCGCAATCCAAAGTCGAATAAGGGCGAACATGGCGGGTAACGGGGACACGAACGGCGATTTGAACGCACATACCGAATCCTATCAGCGTTTCATCTGGTGGGTGAAATTCGGATCGATTGCGACCGCGGCAGTCGTTATTTTTGTCATCGCCCTGATAACCCGGTGAAGATCGCGGTCCTGAAAGAAACCGCCGACGGAGAGCGGCGCGTCGCCGTGAGCGCGGAGACAGTGAAGAAATTCATTGCGCTTGGCGCGGCGATTTCGGTGGAAAGTGGCGCGGGCGTTCATGCCTCGGTCGCCGACGCGGATCTCGCTGCTGCGGGTGCGACGATCGGCACGCGCGCCACAACGATCAAGGACGCTGACATCCTGCTGGGGGTTCAGGGGCCGACGGTGGCATCGCTGAAGGGCGTGAAAGCAGGCGCATGGCTCGTCGCGGGATTGAATCCGTTCGGCGACCGGGCACGCGTCGATGACTATGCCAAGCTTGGGGTCGAAGCACTGGCGATGGAGTGGATGCCGCGGATCACACGCGCGCAGGG
>JANLWD010000281.1:0-10874 GCA_031364345.1 Sphingomonas sp. | reverse complement strand
GCGCACGACGTCATGCTGTGCATCGCCGCATCGGCCTATATCGACAGCGACGACCGGGTTAAATCGTCACCCGATGCCTGGATGAAACCGTCGCATGCGATGGCGCGCCTGTTCGACGATTTGCCCGAGGCCCTCGAAAACACACTCGTGCTTGCACAGCGCTGTGCATTCGGAGTGCGTGGTCGCGATCCGATATTGCCGAGCCTAGCGGGTGACCCGCAAGCCGAAGCGGAACAATTGCGCGTCGACGCACGCGCCGGCCTGTCGATACGGTTGGAGAAAATCGCGTCAGCGGATTTCGCAGCATACCGGGCGCGGCTCGAATTCGAACTCGACGTCATCATCGGCATGGGGTTTCCGGGTTATTTTCTGATCGTTGCCGATTTCATCAAATGGGCAAAAGGTTCGGGCATACCGGTAGGCCCGGGACGCGGATCGGGCGCGGGGTCGGTGGTTGCGTGGGCCCTCACGATCACTGATCTCGATCCGTTGAAGCTTGGGCTGCTGTTCGAGCGATTCCTCAATCCGTCGCGCGTGTCGATGCCCGATTTCGATATCGATTTTTGCGAAACGCGTCGCGAAGAAGTGATCCGGTATGTCCAGAACAAATATGGTCGCGATCATGTGGCGCAGATCATTACGTTCGGGCGGTTGAAATCACGTGCCGTGCTCAAAGATACCGGGCGCGTACTGCAAATGTCTTACGGACAAGTCGACCGCCTTGCCAAGCTCGTGCCCAACCATCCGACCGATCCGTGGGACTTGAAGCGCGCGCTGAACGGTGTCTCGGAACTAGCCCAGGCATATAAGAGCGAAGCGGACGTCAGGCGGCTGTTCGATCTTGCTATGAAGCTCGAGGGGCTGCCGCGGCACAGCTCGACACATGCGGCCGGCGTAGTGATCGGAGACCGTCCGCTCGACCGGCTCGTCCCGCTTTACCGCGATCCGCGGTCGGACATGCCCGTGACGCAATTTGACATGAAATATGCCGAAGCAGCCGGGCTGGTAAAGTTTGATTTTTTGGGGCTGAAAACGCTGTCTGTGCTGCAGCGCGCTCTCGATCTTATCGAAGCGCGTGAAGGGTTTCGCCCTGATCTTGAAGCCCTGCAATGGGACGACGAAGCGGTGTATGCGCTATTACAGCGAGGCGACACGGTTGGCGTGTTCCAGCTCGAATCGGAAGGGATGCGGCGGACGCTCGCAGCCGTAAAGCCAACAGGTTTCGGTGACATCATCGCGCTGGTTTCGCTGTATCGACCAGGGCCGATGGACAATATTCCGATGTTCGGTGATCGTAAAAACGGTCGCGCGCCGGTGGAATATCCTCATCCGTTGCTGGCTGGCATCCTGGCGGAAACTTACGGGGTCTTCGTCTATCAGGAACAGGTGATGCAGGCCGCGCAGATCCTTGCGGGATTTTCGCTCGGCGATGCCGATTTATTGCGGCGTGCGATGGGCAAAAAGATCAAGGCCGAGATGGATGCACAGCGTGCCGGCTTCGTTGCCGGCTGTGCGGCGAACGACATCGGCGACCGGCAAGCGAACGAACTGTTCGATCTGATCGATAAATTTGCTGGTTATGGATTCAACAAAAGCCATGCCGCGGCTTATGCTTTGCTGGCTTATCAAACAGCATGGCTGAAAACCCATTACGCAGCCGATTTCTTTGCGGCGTCGATGGCTTTCGATTTGTCGAATACCGACAAACTGGCAATTTTTGCCGATGATATGCGACGCATGAATGTCCGTGCATTGCCTCCGTGTATCAATGCCAGTGAAGCAGACTTTACGGTCGTCGAAGATGCCGACGGGTTGGCAGTGCGCTATGCACTCGGGGCGTTGAAAGGCGTTGGTGAAGGCGCAATGGCACAGCTTTGCGCGGACCGCGCCGCGAATGGCGCATTCATAAGCATCGACGATTTGGCCGGACGGATCAGCCCGAAGCTGATTAACCGGCGGCAGCTTGAAAGCCTGGCAGGGGGTGGTGCTTTCGACGCGCTCAATAGCAACCGCGCTGGCGTCTTCGCAGCAGCCGATACGATACTCGCGGTTGCCGCCTCAGCCGAAACAGGTCGCGTGAGCGGGCAGGGTGGACTTTTTGGCGGGACAGAAACTGATGTGGCGGCGGTGCAATTGCCCACGGGTGCTGTCTGGACATTGAGCGAGCGGATGAATGCGGAAAAAGATGCGTTCGGCTTTTATTTTTCCGCGCATCCTGTCGACCGGTTCGCGCATCTGGCCGCCGCACATGGCGCGCGCAGTTTCGCCATGATCGCCAGTCAACCGGCACCGGTCGATGGCAAGCGAACCGGAGCCGTGATGGCAGTTCTGGTCGAAAGCATCCGCTGGCGGAATTCTGCAAAGGGAAATCGCTATCTCATGGCGACTTTGTCCGATCCGAGCGGATCGTTCGAGGCGTCGTGTTTCGATGAAATCACGCAAAAGGATATCGAGGAAATCGCACAGACCAATGGTTGTGGTCTGGCCAATGTTGAACTCGACCGCCGAGCGGGCGAGGAAACGCCACGCGTTGCCATTCGTCGGATTCAGCCTCTCGCGATGCTTGCGGGTCACGCCCGCCTGAAGGCAGTGGTGACGACGCGCGACCCGTGCGCGGTCATCCGCCTTGCGACGATGCTTGGTAATGCCCGAGGAGGACGGAGCGAGATCTGCCTTCACGCGGGTCTGGAAAACGGGCGCACGGCAGAAATTGTCCTGGGACGCGATTTCCTGATCGATGGTGAATTGGCCGATGCGATTGCAGCGATTGCAGGTATCGACACTGTGGCTCTGGCAAAAGCCGATCAGCCGCGACTTGCGCTGGTATCGTGAGCGCGTAAATTATGAATGGAGGAGAGCCGATAATGCTGGGATCCATGCAGAATTGGGCGTTGCGCGTTACACATTTGATCGATCACGCCGCACGCGAAAATGGAAGCCGTGAAATCATTACCCGTTGGGCCGACGGTTCGATCGAACGCACCGACTGGGCCGGGGTTGCAAATGATGCACGCAAGCTTGCCCAAGCCCTGGTGGCGATGGGCATGAAGCCTCAGGATCGCATCGCGACATTTGCCATGAACCATCATCGGCATCTGACTGCATGGTACGGCGTAATCGGTATGGGTGGAGTCATCCACACATTGAATATCCGGCTGTTCGATGAACAGCTGATCTACATCATCAATCATGCCGAAGACCGGGTCATTTTATATGATGCGGCATTTGCGCCAGTAATCGAGCGGTTGAAACCGCATCTGACGAGTGTCGAACATTATGTTCGTTTCGATAGCGATTATAACCAATTGCTTGCAGATCAGGATGGTCATTACGACTGGTACATTGGCGACGAGCGCGACCCGTGCATGTTGTGCTACACGAGCGGCACGACGGGCAACCCAAAGGGTGTTTTGTACGAGCACCGGTCGACGATGTTGCATGCGATGACCGAAATTTCGCCGAGCGTATTCGACTTGTCGACGTGTTCAGCTTTGCTTCCGATCGTACCGATGTTTCATGCCGCAAGCTGGGGATTGCCATTTGCCGGCGCTGCGGCGGGCGTGAAATTCGTATTCAGCGTATCGAATGAAGCGTCGGTACTGCACAAGCTGTTCATCGACGAAGGGATCACGCATTCAGCCGGTGTGCCGACAGTCTGGCTCGCGATGTTTCAGCATCTTGACGCGCTTGCCGACAGCGACCGCGCCGCCGACTTGGGCAAGATGCGGGTGGTTACTATCGGCGGATCAGCAGCGCCGCGGTTCATGGTCGAACGACTGATGCGGATGGGTATCCGGTTGAACCATGCATGGGGCATGACCGAGACGTCGCCCATCGGCACGATGGGGTCGCCCGCTGCGAACTGGGACGAGCTGACATTTGATCAGCAGGTCGAGGTGACATGCAAACAGGGCCGTGTTCCGTTCGGTGTCGAACTGCGCATCATCGACAAGGATGGCAATGTAGCCCCGCGTGACGGTTTGACGTCAGGACGGCTCGAAATTCGCGGACCATGGGTCGTAAAACGATATTTCAAAATGGATTGCGACGCGACCGTGGACGAGCAGTGGTTCGACACGGGCGACGTTGCGATCATATATCCCGATGGCGTTATGCAGATCACCGACCGATCGAAGGATGTGATAAAATCAGGAGGCGAATGGATTTCTTCGGTCGAACTGGAAAATGCAGCGGTCGGATGTGACGGCGTTGCCGAGGCGGCCGCGATCGGTGTTCACCATCCCAAATGGGACGAGCGCCCGATCTTGCTGGTTGTCCGAAAAGCGGGCAGCTCCGTTACAACAAGCGACGTGCTTGCGCATTTGAGCGACCATGTCGTCAAATGGTGGTTGCCCGACGAGATTTTGTTCGTCGACAGCTTACCGCACACGGGCACCGGCAAAATCCTGAAATCGGAATTGCGCGAGCAGTACCGCGAATATCGATTGAAAGCGGCTTAAAAAAGTCTGCCCTGTCGTCCGGCTGGCGGACGGAACAAATCGCTGCGCAACGCGACGCGAGTTTGGTTCAATCCAAGCTTTCGACAAGCGATCGCAAAGCGCGTCCGCATCAAATCGTACCAGGGGCCAGTGCCCCGCACGCGAGACCCGAAATTGGGGTCGTTATCGCGGCCACCGCGGATCGATTGGATGATGTTCATTACTTTTGCGGCGCGATCCGGATAGTGCGTATCGAGCCAGTCGCGGAATAACGGTGCAACTTCATAGGGCAGGCGGACCGGGATAAACGATGCGGACCGCGCCCCTGCCGCCGCGGCAGCATCAAGTATTGCTTCGGTTTCATGGTCGGTAATCGCCGGGATCAGTGGCGAAATCGACACCTGAACCGGTATTCCGGCGGCAGCCAGTGTTCGCATGGCAGCGATCCGGCGCATGGGCGTCGGCGCACGCGGTTCAAGCGTCATTGCAATTTTGGGATCGAGTGAGGTGACGGAAATCATGACCGACACGAGACCCTTTGCTGCCATTGGCGCAAGAAGATCGAGATCACGTACAACACCGTCGGACTTTGTCGTGATCATGAGCGGATGATTGGTTTCGGCCAGCACAGCGATGCAATCGCGCGTGATGTGCCAGTCGCGCTCGATCGGCTGATAGGGATCGGTATTCGTGCCCATCGCAAGCGGCGCCGGACGATAGGACGACCGCGATAATTCCGCGCGAAGAAGTGCTGCAGCGTTGGGTTTGGCGAATAATTTTGTTTCGAAATCGATCCCCGGCGACAAGTCATGGTAGGCATGTGTGGGGCGGGCAAAGCAATAAATGCATCCATGTTCGCAGCCGCGATAGGCATTGACCGATCGGTCGAACGGTACATCGGGGGACTGATTGCGCGTGATGATCGTTTTCGGTTGTTCGGTCGTGACGGTTGTTCGCGTGACGACTGGAATACCATCGATCAATGGCCGATCGTCGAGCCAGTCACCGTCATCAATGCGTTCGGGCAAGGCGAACCGGTGGCTCGTCTGATTATGCGTTGCGCCGCGTGACGGTCGGTTTGCTGGCATCGTGCGTAGCGTAGCAGAACATATACAGAACGTAAATCACCGCTCCATGAGTCGGGGCATCAACTCGACAAAATTACAGGGGCGATGACGGCTGTCGAGCTGCGTCGCGAGGATGCCGTCCCACGCATCGATGACAGCACCTGTGGATCCCGGCAGCGCAAAAATATATGTCCCGCGGGTAACGATGGCCATCGCGCGCGATTGAATGGTCGACGTCCCGATTTTGGCGTACGAAAGCATTCGGAACAATTCGCCGAACCCCGGAATTTCCTTGCCACCCATGCTTTGCAAAGCTTCGGGCGTGACGTCGCGCCCCGTAACGCCGGTCCCCCCGGTCGTGATAATACAGTCGATGCTGCGGTCATCAACCCAGCGGTGAAGGCAGGCGACGAGTGAATCGATATGGTCGTGAACGATACCGCGATCGGCAAGCATATGACCCGCGGCTTCGATCAATTCAGCCAGTTTGTCCCCCGATCGGTCATCGGCCGCAGTGCGGGTATCAGAAACCGTCAGAGCGGCAATGCGGACAGGCCGAAAAACCGCAGTTTCGTCGATCAACGTGTCACGCGGACGGCATTTGCCCCCGACAATCCGGGAAAGCGCGGCCATAACCCCTGCACCAGCGCAAAGCGGCTGTCTGTGCGCTGCCCTGCCTGCTGTTGATACATCCAATAATTGCGAAGCACGATCGTGACGTAGCCGCGCGTTTCCCAGTAGGGAACACTTTCGATATACATAAGCGGATCGCGATTGATTTCGTCGCCGCGCGCATTCCACCGGTCGAGCGGCGCGGGACCGGCGTTATACGCCATGATCACCTTTGGCAGCAGACCGCCGGTCGCAGCCATGTCGCGCAGCTGTTCGATATAGCTTTGGCCATATTCCATATTGGTCGACGGCGATGCCAGCGAGCCGACAGTGGCTTGGCCACGGGCACGCGCGATGTCGCTTGCCGTGCCGGGACGAACTTGCATCAGCCCGCGAGCGCCTGCCGGGCTCGTTACATTGGTGCGAAAATTCGACTCTTGCAGTGCGTGAGCAAATACAAGCGCACGGTCCACGCGCCAGCCACCGTCCGGCGACCAATTTGCCGGCATCGGATACCGACCCTCGATCGATGTGCGCGCGCCGCGCGGCCCGTTGTGAGCGAGGTAAAGCTGCGTCGAGGGCAGGTTAAGCTTTCCGGCAATTGCAGTGAGGGTCGCATGTTCGGCTGGTACACCGATGCGCGCCTGCCACCGGATCAGTTCATCAGCGCGGTCCATCTGGCCGATTTCGGCTAAAGCCAGCGCGGCTTTAACATTGGGGCGTTCGGCCACTTTACGGATTGCACTGCTGCCGTCGTCGTCTTTGTCGGGCGCAAGTCCCATCGCTGCCTGCGCCAACATGCCGTAAAAAGTTTCTTCGAGCCGAGCAGCGTTGCGCAAATGTGGCTGCACACGTTCGGGATGTTTGGCCACCATGTCAGCACGGGCAGCCCAGTAATGACCGGCCGCAATCATTTCTGAATCGCTATGCCGACGGGCAACGGATGCAAACGACGCCGATGCACCGGTCCAGTCCTTTTGTCGCCATGCTGCAAGACCAACGACCCAGTCGGCCATTGCGGCCCAATCGCCCGATCCCGACTGAGCACGGGTGGCGAGCGTTCGTGCAGCGGCATCGTCGCCCGTCAGAAAATATGACCAGGCAACACGCTGTTGCCACTCGGTCCGCGCATCGGGGGTCAGGCGATCTTCGTTCGTAACGAGGATCGCTTCGGCATCAGCGGGTCGATCGTCCTTGATGAGTGGCATGATTTGCGCACCGAGACCACTCGCAGCGGCATCGCCCTCGGTCGACGCCGTGCGGCCCCGTCGCGGTGACGAACCGAGCCAAGTCATTTCGCGAACTTCGGGAAGCAGTGGCACCGTTTCGGCACCGCGCATTCCCGCCAGCCGAATGAGCGCAGGCGACTGCGGCAACTCCGGCGCACGGATCGCCAGAGTGACGAGGTCGCTTGCCTCGACTTTCGGCGACGTTTTCGCGGTGTATAACATTGCGCGCGCAAAGGGATGGAGCGGCCCGTCGCCCATCGCGAGCAATTTATTGCTTGCGTCGGCCCACTTTGCCTCATCGATGCTGGCAAATACGTCGCGATACTTTTCGCGCGCATTCGGCCCAAGTTGAACCGGGAGAGCCGGAAACGAAGCGACAACCGGCACGATGTCGGCGAGCGCGTGAGCAGGAATGCTGGCGAGTGATAAGGTCACTATAGCAAATGCAGCTTTAGTTTTCACGCATCGTCCCTCAAAATCAATCGTTGCATTTCAGCCCACGCTGCCGCTTTTCTTGCTTTCGACCCGTCGAACATACGCGGATGTGCCGTCGCTATAGTCTCTATTGTGGCGCCACCATGGTTAACATGATGTAATTTTCCTTTTGCCACAGCGTCATCGATCCCGAGGATCGCACGGCTCGACGCGCTTCCCATCAACCAGAGTTGTTTTGGTGCGACAAAGCCAATGTGCTTCTTGGCCAGAACCGCAAGTTCTCCAACACTTTCGCTCGGCAGACGACCCGTTAACGGCCGACCGGGGCAGAGCGGCGCAATATAGACCGAAGCGCGGTCGCGACCAATTGCGTCAAGCATTTTATCGAAAACCGGATCGCTGAGTAAGTGGCCGCGATCAATGTCTGCAACATCGGGAAAATCGACGAGGATCATCAGATCGCTGTTGGGATCACCCGCCGGCGGGAGACGTCGGTGCGGGGGGCCAGCGTCCGGAAGGGGGCCTGTATTCAAATACTCGACAAGTATGTCAATTGTTTCGAAACGCCGATCGGCGAGTGTCGCCGTATCAATCTTTCCTTCACTGCCTGGTTTTGCGATTTTTGGAACCGTTCCAAGCCAGTCGTTTGGTGTTTCGCTTATCGCTGTATCGACGCCGGCATCGTGCCACCAACGCAACAGCCCCGCCGTCGCCGCCTCGATATCAGCAATATTTTCGAACCCCATCGATAGACTAAAGCGCCGTGTTGACGGCGCGGTCAATCGAGGCAAGAGATACAGTAGACCACCCGTTATCCGCGCGCGGCCAAGCGCGGCCAAGGATGTGATTTGATGACCGATCGCGAAGCCATGTCTTATGATCTCGTAATCGTCGGGGCCGGCCCTGCCGGACTGGCTGCGGCAATTCGGCTCAAACAGGTCAATCCCGATCTGTCGGTCTGCATCCTCGAAAAAGGATCAGAAGTGGGTGCGCATATTTTGTCAGGTGCGGTCGTCGATCCAAAGGCACTGGACGAATTGTTGCCCGAATGGCGGACCGATGGCGCCTGCGGGCCATGTCCGATGGCGCAGGTCCCCGTGAACGATAACCAGCATTGGGTTCTGGGCGCAAAAAAGAAATATACCCTGCCGCATCTGATGATGCCCGGGTTCATGTCGAACAAGGGAACCTACACCGGCAGCCTCGGTAATATGTGTCGCTGGTTGGCCGAGCAGGCTGAAGCGATCGGCGTCGAGATTTTCCCGGGCTTTGCAGCGGCCGAAATTCTTTACCATGATGATGGTTCGGTGAAAGGCGTTGCCACGGGCGATATGGGCGTCGCGCGCGACGGCTCTCATAAATCTGACTACCAGCCCGGGCTCGAGCTCCACGCGAAATACACGTTTTTTGCCGAGGGTGCTCGCGGGCATCTGACCAAACAGGTCAAAGCAAAGTTTGATCTCGAGGCAAACTGTGAGCCTCAAGTTTATGGAATCGGACTGAAAGAATTATGGGATATTGATCCGGCCAATCATGCGCCGGGCCGGGTAATCCACACGCAGGGTTGGCCGTTGTCGGACGCTTGGGGCGGCGGATTCATTTATCATCAGGCAAACAATCAAGTCGCGTTGGGCTTTGTCGTCGCGCTCGATTATAAAAATCCGTTCTTGTCACCGTTCGATGAATTTCAAAGATGGAAAACGCATCCCGAGATCGCGGCCATGCTTAAAGGCGGGCGACGCGTTTCATATGGCGCGCGAGCAATCAACGAAGGCGGATGGCAGTCGGTACCAAAGCTTGCGTTTCCCGGCGGCGCGCTGATCGGATGTAGCGCGGGTTTCGTCAATGTGCCGCGGATCAAGGGAAGCCACACTGCAATGAAGTCGGGGATGCTCGCGGCTGATGCAGTTGCCGAAGCAATCGCCGCCGGACGTTCAGGCGACGAATTGGGTTCATATTCCGCCGCAGTTAGCGACAGCTGGATCGCAACCGAGTTGAAACTGGTCAAAAATGCCGAGCCCTGTGTCGCCAAATACGGCAATGTTTTGGGCACGATCCTAGCGGGCGCTGATATGTGGATGCGGACCCTCAAAATCGGGTTGCCGATCACGATGACGCATCACGCCGACCATACAACATTGTGGCGGCGCGACCTGGTGCAGCCAATCGATTACCCCAAGCCCGATGGTGTTCTCAGCTTCGACAAGCTGTCTTCGGTGTTCATCTCGAACACCAATCATGCCGAGGATCAGCCCTGCCATTTGCAACTGAAGGACCCGGCAGTTCCGATCACGATCAACCTGCCGCTTTATGATAATCCCGAACAACGATATTGCCCGGCGGGCGTCTATGAAATTGTTGGTCGCGAAGAGGGCGATCCGCGGCTGCAAATCAATGCTCAGAATTGTGTCCATTGCAAAACCTGTGACATCAAGGATCCGACGCAGAACATAAATTGGGTGGTGCCGGAGGGCGGCGGTGGCCCGAATTATCCCAATATGTAGCGTTATTGCGTTTTTGTCGTTTCCGGTCGCTGCGTCGGCGCGCGCGCCGCAGCCGACGGCTCTTGGCTTGTATGCGCGTGCTCGGATTGCCGCGCTGTCGAACATGCCCGAAGCTTCTGTGGCAAGTTATGCCGCCGCACTGACCGCCGCACCGGATAATCCACTCGTTGCGTTTCGAGCCTATCGTCAAGCAATCGAAGCCGGTAATTACGGTCTCGCTGTGCGATCGGCCCGGGCGATGGCAGCAGCTGGCGCCGTTCCGCCCGACGCGCAAATTCTTTTGTACATTGCCACGCTTCGGTCACGCGACTGGACTGCTGCCCGTGCTCGCCTTGACGAGCTCGGGGCACAAGCGGGCATGGGGTTCATGGCGCCGATGCTGGCGCGCTGGGTCGACGCCGCCGCGCGTGATCGCGTTGCCGTTCGTGCCGTCGAAACAATCGCGGGTGGGAACAACGCATATCGGCTAGAAAATGATGCCCTCCTTGCGCTTGCAACGGGCGACCTCGACGCCGGTGTCAAAGCAATCGAGTCGATGTGGATTAACGATCCTTACCGCGCTGGTTCGCTCCGCCTCGCTGCGGCGTC
>JANLWD010000270.1:0-6217 GCA_031364345.1 Sphingomonas sp. | reverse complement strand
CGCTTGCGTTCGAGTTCGGCAAACACCCGGTAATTACCGGCTTCACGCAAAGCATCCAGTTGCTCGGTGAACAGTGCCTCGTAATCCATAAACCCTCCGTCTTATATCCGTTTGGCATTGGGGATCGCCCAGCGCCAGAGTGCAGTGTCGCCAACCGGCAAAACCAGAAACAAATGTTCGACCACGCCGAGCAGAGCGATCGCTGCGAGCAATGTATAGCCGATGGCGGCATCGCCCGGCATGGCGAGCGCGCGATTGCCGAGCCAGATGGTCAGCGCGGTGCCGGCAATCAGCGATACCGGCATCAGCAGGTTGAACCGGCTGTGACGGAAATAGCTTTGCAGATAGGCGAGTTGTGGCGGCAGCATTTCGGTCGAGAAATTGGGGACGCCGAGGAAGATATTGAACTTGGTCGACAGCCGCATCGCAAACAGGATGGCAAAGGCAGCAGCGCCCGTCTGATTGGGCAGCCCGCGGCTGACGATGACAAGCAGGATCAGCGTCACCGCAATCGCAAGTTCGTGGTGGATGACAGTCGCGGCCGACAAGCGAAAACGCGTCCACCCCGTGGCACCTTCGGGAAGAGCGATGCGGCGCGGGCCGGTGACGGCACCGGTCAGAAAACTCAATTCGTGCCAGCCCCAGATGACGAGCGCGGCAGTGAACGAGGCATAGGCCGCAAACGCATCGGTACTCGGCGCGAGGAGGCCGATGACTGCGAGTGCCGCACATGCGGCTGCTCCGGCAAATGTCAGCACCATTCGGCCGCGCGCACGGTGATCCAGCGCGACGACGAGTGCGGTCGACATGAACCAGAGCATCACCACGTAAAGCAGCGGCAGGGCGTGCGCGGTCAGGTTCACCAGGCAGGCACCATCCGTGTCGCGACGGGCAGCGCATTCGCTTCGGTGCGCAAGAAATAGAGGCGGACCATGCTGGTGCCGATCGTGGCATAGGCCCTGGCGCGACCGAAAATGCCGGCCGCGGGCATTGCCTGATTGGCACGCAGGATTTTCATCATCAGTGCGCGGAATTTCGGGCTGTCGCTGTCCAGCACGATCGGAAACACCTGTCGCGTGATCGCCGACGTCACGCGGAACACTTCATAATCATAATCGGTCGGATCGATGCCGAGCGCGGCGTGGAAATGCGGGCGGGCATGATCGCGGACGAACATCGTTGCATAAACGGCAACGAGGAAGAAACGGATCCACAGCTTGTTCAGCCCGGTCAGCAATTTCGGATCGGCGCGCATGAGGAGAGCAAATGCTTCGCCGTGGCGGAACTCGTCGTTGCACCATTGTTCGAACCAGTTGAAGATCGGGTGGATCATCCGGTCCGGATTGCGCTGGAGGTGGCGGAAAATCGTGATGTATCGAGCATAGCCGATCTTTTCGCTGAGATAGGTCGCGTAGAAAATGAATTTCGGACGGAAAAAGGTGTATTTCTTGGTCTTTGTGAGGAAACCGAGATCGATGCCGATATTGGCGTCTTTCAGGCTGTCATTGATAAAGCCGGCGTGACGGCTTTCATCGCGTGCCATGAGCTTGAACAGCGCTTTGGCATCAGGGTTTTTCGTGCGCTTGGCGATTTCGGCGTAGAGAATGCAGCCCGAAAACTCGGACGTGAGCGAGGACACGAGGAAATCGACGAATTCCTTGCGCAGGTTGGGTTCCATTGCGGCAATGATGCCGTCGAAGCTTTCCGACTTCTTGAAATGGTTCTTGTTCGGATCGGCGGCCATTTCGGCGATCAGCGCATCCCATTCAGGCCGGACGAGCGAGACGTCGATCCGGTCCATGGCGTCAAAATCGGTGGTGTAGAACCGCGGCGAAAGCACGGTGTCCTGCGTCGCGATGGCGTGCGCGTCGGCCTTGGTAAAGGCGTGCGTCATTTCGGTCATAAGCTGCGTCCGCCTGAAAAACTGAGTTCGTAAAGTTCGGTGATTTCGAACCGGGCGCGAAACCGCGTCCATGCCCGGCCAAAAGCCGTGGCCCGCGTCACTGTCGCCATGCGGTGTTCGACGAGGCGTTCGCCATAGGGCAAGCGGATTGCGGCACCATGGACGCGGACTTTGTCGCCGGGGTAAATCGGCACGTCGCCATCGAGTTCGACATGCGCATGCAGATGGTCAAAGCCATGTTCGACTTCGATCGTGCAGGGCGTGTCGAAGCACCGCTTATTTTTCAGGGAGTTCATTTCAGCAATGCCATGAATGCCGCACGGTTGGTGTCGCCGAACCCGGTCAGGTCGGTGACATGGCCCGACGTGCTGTCCGTGATCGACATTTGGCCATTGGCCCACAATGTCAGGCGGAACGGCGGCGCGACACCGATGCCGCGCCGTTTGCGATCGCGCATCAGGCCGCGCATGACACCGCGGATAAAGCCGCTCGTGCTGCCCGTTGCCACTTCACCGGCAACCTGGCCAGTGGCGGCATCGACAATGCGCAGCGACCCGTCGGCCTGATCAGCAAAGCGCAGGTCGCGCGATTTGACCGCAGCGACATTGGCAGCAGCGCGTTCGAGCGTCGGCGATGCTTGCGGTGGTGTCCCCGTGAGGCGGATCGTTGCGGTCATCAGCAAGGCACCGCCGACAAGGACGCCCGCCAGCGTCAGCATGCCCCGGGGAAAAGGCTCGTTATGATGGCTGTGCCCGCTCACGCCGCCAGCGCCCGGACCGGAGCAGCATCGGGCGTCACCTGAAGCCGGGTGCCGCATGCCCGCGCCAGCATTGCCGAAACGGCTTGGGCATCGGGCACGCCGCGCAACATCGGTTGCGGCGTGGCGAGCTTCCACGGGCGCGCGTGCGGCCAGAGCTGAATATAGCCGAGCCGCTGATGCGCCGTCAGGTTCAGGGCGATGTCACCGGTCCCGTCACTATTTTGCGCAAGGTCGGCACTGCCGATGACCGACAGCGGCAGATTGATGCATTTGGGCAGCGCAATGCCGATGCGCATCACGATGCGCCGGTTGGTCAGCGTGTAGACCGTGCTGCGCGCCGATCCCCACGCGATGAGCGCAAGAATGCCGATGCCGATCAAGGCGACGGCAATCGTCATGCCGATACCGCTCCACGTTGCGGCGCCGCGCATTGCCTGAACCGCGCCAAGCACCACCAGCGCGGCGAAATAGACGCCGACGGCACGGATGTGCAGCGCATCGAGCGCGAGCCGCTTCCATTCGGGCGACCCCTGCCAGATGATTTCCTCGCCCTTCGGCAGAAAGCCGGGCAGCCCGCGGACGGGTTCGTCATCATGTTCGCGCACGTTCACAATATCGGTTCCTGTCGAGCCGTTGTGGCATAAAGATAGCCGCCACCGAAATAGGCCGAGACACGTTCTTCTTCGTACATCGTAATGACTTCGGCGCTTTCGATAGCGGGCGCATCGGCGAACTGATCGGCGCGAATCGCATCGACAGTGACGATATTCTTGCGGCGGTTGATCTTGGCCATGAACATCGGGGCAAGCACCGTGCGGGTACCGGTATCGACGCTGAGATAGCGGATCAGGCGATCGGCCTTGTCGACCCAGATGTCGCCGACTGTGCCGGCAACCACGCCATCGACACCGACGACAGTCATGCCGCGCGGATCGGCATCGCGACCCTCGACCCATAGGCCCGATGCGCCGATCGGCACGATGCGCGGATGCCCTTCATAATCGATATCGGGCAGCTTTGCGCGATTTGCCCATGCTGCTGGCCCGACGCCATCGACCAGCGGATTGCCGGTCGGGATATAAGCCGATCCCGCCGACCGGTCGACACGGCGCGCGGCGATTTCAACCGGATCGCGGTCGGCGATATTGGGCACAGTGACAGTGCCGCGGCCGAACGGCAGCTTGAACGTCTTGGGCCTGATGAACAGCAGCGGGCTGCGCCGGTCATATTTCCCGCTGATTTCGTCTTCAAGCGGGTAACCTTCGCGATATCCCTCGCGGTGGATGTAGAACACAAGTGCTCCGAAAAAGAGGAAAAATGCCCAAAGCGCAAGCAGCGCCCAGTCGACATTTCCGGCAATCATGACACTCATGGCGTGTTCCCTTCGGACAAATAACTAAAAGCAGTATTCAGGTTGGAAATTCGGTGAGCCCGAATTTCCCGGTTGGATAGGTTTCGAATGCGCCGCCGGGCCGACGGACCAGCGGTCCGATGGCAACGAGCATGGCAAGCAACAGGGCGATTTCGGTCATGAATACCGCATTATATCCGGTCGATGCCGTCATCACGTCGCGCAGCACCCCGCCGATCGCAATCGCAAGCCCGGCGCATGTCGCCGACACCGCGCCCCATGCGCCAAGTGCTAGCCCCGAGCGGCCATCCTTCGACAGCGCCATCGCCGCCGTCAGCGTCCCGATCGCAAACAACCCACCGCCAAGTCCGAGGACGGCATGGCCGAGTGCGAGCAGCCCGACCGAATGTATCGGTGCCGCAAAGATGATCATCAGAAAAGCGCCGATCCCGGCAACGCCACCGTTACCCGCCAGCCGGTGCGGATCGGAGCCGGTGGTCAGTGTTTTAGCCGCGATCGTAAACCCACCGAGCGTGCCCAGCGCCCAGAGCGCCGTCAGCGTGGTCGTCGCGCCGACCGACAGCCCGATGACCTGTCCGCCATAGGGTTCGAGGAGGACATCCTGCATCGCAAATGCCGCCGCGCCGATGCCGATCGCAATCAGCAGGCGACGTGTCGCAGGGACAGCAATGAAGGCGGCCCAGACCGTGCCGAAACCGGCATGTTCGGCGGTTAGGGCCGTGCGGCGCGGATCGCGTGCTTCCTGTTTCCACAATGCCACGACATTGAGGACGGCAGTCAGCGCGGCCACCCCCTGAACGATCTGGACAAGATGCGTCGGCGTGAAATCGACAAGCAGCCGGCCGATCACCAGCGCACTCAGCATCATGCCCGCAAGCAGCATGACGTAAAGCAATGCAACGACGCGTGGTGCCTTGTCGGGTGTGGCGAGGTCAGTCGCGAGCGCAAGTCCCGCCGTCTGTGTCGTGTGCATTCCCGCGCCGACCAGCAGGAAGCCGATCGCAGCGCCGATCTGGCCGATCACTGGCGCGCCGACGCCGCCACCCGACATGATCAGCAGTGCGAACGGCAGGATTGCCAGGCCGCCAAACTGCATCAGCGTGCCAAACCAGATATAGGGGACGCGCTTCCAGCCGAGGACCGATCGGTGGGTATCCGATTTATGCCCGATCAGCGCGCGCAGCGGAGCAAAGAGCAGCGGCAGCGATACCATCAGCGCCACCAGCGTTGCCGACATTTTCAATTCGACAATCATGACGCGATTGAGCGTGCCCGTCAGCAGAACGGCGCACATGCCAACCGAAACCTGAAACAGCGACAGGCGCAGGATGCGGCTCAATGGCAAGTCGGCGCTCGCGGCATCGGCAAACGGCAGAAAGCTCGTGCCAAGGCGGTTCCACATGTCCGGGCGCAGCGGACTTCTCATGCGACTTCGAGCACCTGACTTGTGTAAAAGCCGCCTGATACGCGCGTCGAGCGGCCGACTCTCTTTGCCGGAATTGCGTCGGTGAGCAATTTGCGCAGCAGCTTTTCGGTTACGGGAATGATCGCGGGCGCGCGATCCGACCGGGGGAAAAGCAATCCCGCGGTGTGCATTGCGGTCAGCAGCGGCGTTTTCGGCGCGAACGTGAACAGAATCGATTGCCGTGTCCGCGCCGCAAGGTCGGTAATCACGTCGACGATATCGAACGCGCGGTAATGGATCAGCGAATCCATCGCGACGACATGATCGAAGGTGCCAAGGTCGGGCGAAAGCATGTCGCCGCTGCGCCAGTCGATTTTCAGGCCGACGGGTGCGCGCTTGCGGGCGATGTCGACGAGGCCGGCGGCAACATCGATCGCAACGACGTTTGCGCCGCGCATGGCCGCTTCGACCGCAAGCGATCCCGTGCCACAACCCGCGTCGAGCAGGCGCAGCCCGGTCATGTCAGCGGGCAGCATGTCGAGGATCGTCGTGCGCATCTTGTCGCGCCCTGCACGGACGGTGGCGCGGATGCCGCTGACTTGCGCGTCCGAGGTCAGCCGTTCCCACGCATCGCGCGCGGTGCGATCGAAATAGGTTTCGAGCCCGTCGCGGTAGCTGTCGTAGGTTGGCGGCGCCCGCATCATTCGAAGCCGAGAAATTCGAAAATGTCGCGGTCTTTCATCGGCATCGCATCGAGCGGATCGGTGCCGGCCCACA
>JANLWD010000255.1:0-5671 GCA_031364345.1 Sphingomonas sp. | reverse complement strand
TGGGCCGTCGAAAAGCATCAGGCGCTGCGTTACTTTGCCGATGAAAGCGTCGGGTATAAATATCCCGACAGCTACGATCGCTTTTTCGGGCCCGATTATGCACCGCCCGACTACATCCGCCGCGACGCCGAAGCAGCACGCAATCATCGGTGGTACATGTCGTCACGACTGGTCACGTTATACGACATTTATTTTTTCGAGGATGAATCGACACCCGACATCACGCCGCTGATCGACATTATCGGGCGAAACTTCCGCCAGCCCGCCGAAGGGCTCGGCTTTGATGGTTCGCCGACAGCGCACATGTGGCGCACGATGATCTGGCCGAACAACTTTCTGTAATTCTTGCATCACTGCGGTGGGCACTTCAAAGCGCTGGCCGATGGATGATCGTTTCGGACTCAATCGCCAGGTAAAATTGTCAGGATCGCTGGCGCTCGACGGCGGCGGCGTCCTTGCGCCGGTTGAACTGGCCTATGAAAGCTATGGCACGCTGAATGCAGACGCATCGAACGCGATCCTGATCTGTCACGCTCTGACCGGTGACCAGCATGTTGCCTCGACCCATCCGATCACTGGCAAGGCCGGCTGGTGGGCCCGGATGGTCGGCCCGGGCAAACCGATCGACACCGACCGATTTTGCGTCGTCGCCGTCAATGCGATCGGCGGATGCATGGGATCTTCAGGGCCCGAAATGCTCGCGCCCGATGGTGCGCCTTACGCGATGCGGTTTCCGGTTGTCACGGTGAGCGACATGGCGCGGTCACAGGCACTGCTGCTCGACTATCTCGGCATTGCGCGGCTGCACGCAGTCGTCGGCGGATCGATGGGCGGGATGCAGGCGCTCAGCTGGGCCGCGCATTTCCCAAAGCGCGTGGCGGCTGCGCTGATCATTGCGTCGACTGCCAAGCATAGCGCACAGAATATCGCTTTCCACGAAGTCGGGCGGCAAGCGATCATGGCCGATCCCAACTGGCGCGGTGGCAACTATTATGGTGACAGTCAAAACCCTGCGACGCCGCCTGACTCCGGGTTGGCCGTCGCACGGATGGCTGCGCATATTACCTATTTGTCCGAACAGGGTCTGACCGAAAAATTCGGACGGCGACTTCAGGGTCGCGAAGCCAAGACTTTCGGATTTGACGCAGATTTCCAGGTCGAAAGCTATCTTCGCCATCAGGGGCTCAGCTTTACCGATCGGTTCGATGCCAACTCATATCTCTATATCACGCGCGCCATCGATTATTTCGACCTTGCGGAGGAATTCGGCGGGCACCTCGCAAATGCGTTCAAGGCCAGCCCGACGCGTTTTGCTATCGTCAGTTTCGATACCGACTGGCTCTACCCGACGGCCGAATCGAAATCGATTGCGCAGGCATTAAATGCCGCAGGTGCCGCCGTCAGCTTTGTCGAACTGACGAGTGCCTATGGCCATGACGCATTCCTGCTCGATACGCCCGGTTTCGATGCGGTCGTGTCGGGGTTCCTGAGCGCGACATGTTAAGAGCCGACCTCGCTATAATTGCCGCCCATGTGCCGACGGGCGCGCGTGTCCTCGACGTCGGCTGTGGCGATGGTGCGCTAATGGCGGAATTGCGGGGAAAAGGCTGCGATGCGCGCGGCCTTGAAATTGACAGCAGTGACGTCACGGCGGCGCTTGCCCGCGGCCTTTCGGTCATCCAGGGTGATGCCGACACCGACCTCGCCGATTATCCCGATGCGAGTTTCGACTATGCGATCCTCAGCCAGACGCTGCAGACGACGCGGCGCCCCGATCTGGTCATCGACCAGCTGATGCGGATCGGCGCGCGGGCGTTCGTCTCGTTCCCCAATTTTGCCCAGTGGCGTATCCGCAAGGCGCTGATGTTTGGCGGAACGATGCCCGTGACCAAGCAGTTGCCGGCACGCTGGTACGACACGCCCAACATCCACCACGTTACGATCGACGATTTCCGCAGCTTTGTTGCGACCCGCAAGCTGCATATCGAAGCGCAGTGGTTCCTGAGCGCGAACAAGACAATGGCGCGCGCAGGCGCAAACCTGTTTGCCGAACACGCCGTGTTCCTGTTGCGACGCTAAAACAGGCCGGGCACTTCGCGCTGGCTGACCGTCGGGACGTCGGGACGGAGCAATTGCGGTGTTGATGCGCGGAGCGCAAGCGAGGCCTGACCCGTTGCGATCGGAGTGCAGGTCTTTCCGGCCAGGAAATCGAGTGCCTGGCGGACCGATGCTTCCTGCGCACTGCCCAATGGTTTGGTCACATCGTCGGTCGCCGCACAGGTCGATCGGACGGCAGTGGCAAGGCCATCATAATAGGCATCCGAATTGGCGCTGTTGCGGATCGAAAATGCAATCGCGCGCAAGCGGTCGTCGCACGCCGGCTTGTCCAGTGCGATTTGTCCGACCGGCTTGCCGAATGTGTTTGTCCCGATCAGCGCGACATTGGTGCCGAGGTAAGGAACAAGACCGTTGATGACGAGCTCGCTTGCCGATGCGGTTGCGGTCGTGCCGATGAACGCAATTTTCACAGGCGACACCGATTCGGCTTGCGGTGAAAAACGCTTGATCGTGTTGCGGCTCGATTTTTCGGGACGATAAGTGACCTGATCGAAGATATCGAACGTCGATCGGTTTCCGCCAAGCAGATCACCCATCAGGTCGGCCGTCGACAGCAACCCGCCACCATTATAGCGAAAGTCGATGATGAATTCGGTGATCCCGGCGGCACGAAAGCTGTTGAATGCTGTCCGCAATTGCCCGTCGGCCGATGAAATGAATGTCCGCAGATTGAGGTAGCCGACGCGTTTGCCGCCATCGTTGATGATGACCGATCCGTAACGGCTCGATACCGGCGTCAGCGAATAGTCGGCTTTGGTCACCGTCACGTTGCGCGTGCCGCCGGCGATCGCAATGCGCAGCGTCCGCGTAACGCCGGCAGTCGTGGGACCCAGCGCGCTGGTCACGCCGCCGACGCCGTCAGCGGTAATAATGTCGGTGACAGTGCGCAGCGTTGTTGGCGTGTCGCCGATCGCAAGGATTTCGGTCCCGCGATCAAGTCCGGCCGCCAACCCCGGCGCACCTTCGAATGCTTCGGACACAAACGCTTTTTTGGTTGTCGCGTCGGTCGACAGACGAATGCCGATGCCCGCACTCGATCCCGATGAGTTGAACGCATTTTCCTGAGCGATTGAGGTCAGATATGTGAAAAACCGGTCGCGACGCTGGCCCCGCGCGGTCGCGGTCAACGCATCGATATAGGCGTCAACCGTCGCATAGGGCGCAGGACTGAGCGATGCCGGCAGTGTTTCGGGGAACAGATACCATTCGTTCAGTTGCGCAAATGCCCAGTTCTGGCGTTCGACCAGCGAGCATCCCGCAGTTGGCGTCCCGCCGCCCGACGATCCGCCACCCGACGAGCCGCCGCCAGTGCCAGTGGTGCCACTGCCCTCGCCGCAGGCAGAGACACACAGCGATGCGATGGTAACAACCCCAAGAAGTTTTCGAGACATAAGCAACCCTTTGCGACCGGCTTGAAGCCTGCCACACCCGACAGAGATTGTCAGCCCCGCAAGATAGCCCCGACCTTAACCGCGGCGGCAACGATTTTTGTCGCAAGTGTGCTCAGTTCGACATCGGCAAAGCTCTTGTCAACGGGCTGTAGCGTCACTTCGACTGCAAGCGATTTCTGACCTTCGGGCACGCCGTGGCCATCGAAGACATCGAACAGCCGTGCCGCCGTAATCACCGACTTGTCAGCCGCTTTGACGGCGCGCACGAGTGTCTCGCTTGATAAATCGGCGGGCACGAGAAAGGCAAAATCGCGCGTCACCGCCTGCAGCGCGGGTGGCGAAAATGGCGGACGCATGTATCCGCTCACGTGCTTTGCCGGGACGGCATCGAGAAAGACTTCTGCCGCAACAACCGCGCCATCGAGGCCAAAGGATTTGGCCGTCGTGGGGTGCAGCATTCCAAAGCTGGCCAGCACGGTTTTGGGACCCAGACGCACTGTGCCCGATTGTCCGGGATGATAATGCGCGCCTGCGTCTCCGAACACTTGCAGATTGTCGACGGGTGCACCGGCCGCTTCGAGCAGCGCTATCGCTTCGGCCTTGGCATCATAAGCGTCGAACGATTGTGCTTTGCCCAGTGCCCAGCTCCGCGGCGTGCGATTGCCTGCCAGAACGACACCCACCGTCAATGGCTCGATCTCGCCGAGATAACGTCGCCCGATCTCGAACAGGCGGATGCTGTCGCTGCCACGGTCGGTATTGCGTTGTGCGGCCGATAACAGCCCGGGCAGGAGCGAAGGCCGCATCACTTTCAAATCTTCTGATATCGGATTGCTCAGTGTCCAGGGCGCGCCACCGAAAGCAGCGGCGTGGGCCTCGCTCAGAAAGCTCCAGGTGATTGCTTCGTTCAGGCCGCGCGCAGCGGCACTTCGGCGGACTTTGCGTTCGATTTTTTGAATCGCGGTGGCAGTTGGCTTGGCTACCCCGTCGGCCCGCGGCAGCGGCGCGGAAACGATCTGGTCGAGGCCGATGATCCGCACGACTTCCTCGACCAGATCGGCCGGGCCATCGACGTCCCGCCGCCAACTCGGGATCGTGACAGTCCAGTCGGCATCGACCTGAAAATCGAGCGCATGAAGGATGCTGCGCTGCGTATCGGCGGGAACGTCGATGCCCCCGAGCCGAGCGCATAGTGCGGGATCATGGCGCATGTTGCGCAACGTAGCGGGTGGTTGACCCGCACGCGTCATTTCCGATGCGACGCCACCGCAATGTGCAATGATCAGTCCCGTGATAATCGCCACGGCATCGGCAAGGAATGCGGGATCGACACCGCGTTCGAAACGCGCGCGTGCATCGGAAGTCAAATTCAGCACCTGCCCGGTTTTCGTAATCCGTTCGGGATCGAAATATGCCACCTCGAGCAGGACGTCGGTCGTGTCGTCGGCAATTCCCGAATGTTCGCCCCCCATAATGCCGGCGATGTCGTGGACTTCGCTGGCATCGGCGATGACCGTCATTTCGGCAGTCAGCGTATAGGTCTTGCCGTTCAGGACAGTAACGGTCTCACCCTGACGTGCCCGGCGCGCAACGATGGGGCCCGACAGTTTCGCCATATCGTAAACATGGCTCGGCCGTCCCAGATCGAACATTACATAGTTGGTGATGTCGACCAGCGCCGAAATCGGCCGCTGGCCTATCGCTTTCAGGCGGCGGGCCATCCAGTCGGGCGTTGTGCCGGTCGTGACGCCGCTGATCGTGCGCCCGAAAAAGGCGGGACAGCCTTCGGAGTCGTCAGTGCGGATGTCGATCCTGCTGGGGCCGCTGCCCGCGATTTCGGGAACAGCGAGTGGCTTGAGCGTCCCGAGGCCTGCCGCTGCAAGATCGCGTGCGATGCCGCGCACGCCCATGCAGTCCTGCCGGTTCGGCGTGATCGCGACATCGAACAAAGCGTCGTCGAGGCCCGCCCAGCTGGCATAAACCGCGCCTACTGGCGCATCGGCGGGCAGTTCGATGATCCCGTCATGATCGTCGCCCAGTTCAAGCTCGCGCGACGAACACATCATGCCGTTTGACTCAACACCGCGGATCGCCGCGACTTTCAGGACCATGCCGTTCGACGGCACAACAGCACCCGGCGCACCGAACACGCCGACGAGCCC
>JANLWD010000250.1:0-4835 GCA_031364345.1 Sphingomonas sp. | reverse complement strand
CTGCGGTCCTGTTCGTTGAAGGATGGGGCCGAGTTGTCATGCGGCCCGAGCCGCAGATACCCGGTCGCAATGAGAAGGTCCTGATCCGCGGCTGATTGCGGCAGGTGTTGCAAAACTCGTTGTAGTCCGGTCGATTCAACGTGCTACCGGTCTGTTGACAAAACCCGGACAACGCAAACGGGCACTCGTGGCGGGAGTAACGGCTGCAGCCGCAGCGATCGGGTTGCGCGTCCTTTATCGGAACGAGAAAGAGAAAAATGCCGCTAGACTATCGCGCGAAATTCACGGTGACGATAAGCCGTCGGTATGAGTAGCAAACTTCACCTTGTTTTTGGTGGTCGCGTTAAAGATCCCCGCACACTCGACTTCGATGATACCACGATCCAGATCGTTGGTATTTTCCCCGATTACAAAAGTGCAGAAAAAGCCTGGCGAAGTGCCGCACAAAAAACGGTCGACGATGCTGAAATGCGCTTCGTCGTTGCACATCTGCACCGTTTGCTCGAACCGGAAAAGCTGCAACCTTCGGGTTAAGACAAAAATCCGTAAACTGCCAAAAATGCTGCGCAAAAGCTGAGCATGAAGAACTTCATGTCGCTCATCGCGGGTTCTCGCACATGCGGTGCTGGAGTTTCCGCGGGCAGCAAGCGACGAAAGGGATGCCGTGCGGCTTCATTGATGAGAACAAGCGACCTTTTCATATCGCATTTGTTAACGCGGTGTTGACCATCAAAGCGATGGGGATACGCAGTTAATTAGCGTCCGGTTTTGGGACTCTGCGGTTTCAGATCATCGCCATGCCGCCGTTGACGTGTAGCGTCTGGCCCGTGACGTAGGCCGCTTCGTCGGACGCGAGATAAACCACGGCAGCCCCGATTTCGTCGCCTTCGCCCAAACGGCCCAAAGGGATACGCGCAGTCAAAGCACTCTTTTGCCCATCGGGCAGAACGTCGGTCATCGGTGACGTGATAAACCCGGGTGCGACACAATTAACCGTTATGTTCCGGCTCGCCAACTCTTGCGCCAGGGCCTTTGACATCGCCGTCAAACCACCTTTCGACGCAGCATAATTGGCTTGGCCCGGATTGCCGGTCGTCCCAACGACGCTTGTGACCGTTATGATGCGCCCGAACCGCGCTTTCATCATTGGCTTCGACGCTGCCCGGATCAGTCGAAATGCCGCCTCAAGATTGATGCGGATAACGTCGGACCACTCGTCGTCCTTCATCCGCATCACAAGATTGTCGCGCGTCACGCCAGCGTTGTTGACCAGAATGTCGAGCCGGCCGTTCAGCGCGTCCAGTGCCTGTGGAACCAAGCCATCGACCGCTTCGGGATCAGACAGATTGCACGGCAACACGACCGAATTGGGAATATCGGCAGCAACTGCATGCAACGCATCCTCCCGCGTGCCCGACAACGCGACAAGTGCGCCTTGTGCTGCAAGCAACCGCGCCACTGCCGACCCAATGCCGCCTGATGCGCCTGTGACGAGCGCCGTTCTGCCTGTGAGATCGAACATCACAGATTTCCCGTCGCGGCATCGAGATCGGCCATCGTCACCACACCACGCTGCTTACAATCGGGATTGATGCGCCGGATCATTGGCCCGAGCACTTTGGCACCGAACTCAACAAATTCGGTAACTCCCGCATCGCTCATATTGAGGACGCTTTCGCGCCAGCGGACCATCGCTGTCACCTGATCGACAAGCAGTCGGGCAATCGGGTCGGGGTCAGTCACAGTCGAGGCGGTCACATTGGCGTAGAGCGGGACAATCGGAGCCTGAATTCGTGCAATGGCCAATGCTTCGGCCATCGCTGGTTGCGCGGGCGCCATCAACGCACAGTGAAATGGCGCCGAAACTGGCAGCCTTATGACATGTTTGGCGCCCTGATCATGAGCAAGCCGCATTGCACGTGCCACGGCTTCGAGATGACCTGAGACAACGACTTGATTGCCACCATTGTCATTGGCGATCGCGCAGATTTCATTTTGCGCAGCCTCGGTCGCTATCGCCGATACGGCATCAAAGTTGAGACCCAGGATGACTGCCATCGCGCCGATACCTTCGCCGACCGCGGCTTGCATCGCCTTCCCTCGAATTTTCAGGAGACGCGCCGTGGCGGCTAGATCGAAAGCGCCTGCAGCACATAAAGCGGTATATTCGCCAAGCGAATGCCCAGCAACAAACGACGCTTTGTCACCAAGACGAATACCGCCCTCGCGCTCGAGCACCCGCAGCGTTGCAATCGAATTGGCCATGATCGCCGGCTGGGCATTTTCGGTTAGCGTCAGCGCCTCGTCGGGGCCTTCGGTCATTATCTTGAACAATGACTGCCCGAGTGCGTCGTCGACTTCCTGAAATACCTCGCGCGCGACCGCACTGGCGTCGGCCAGCACGTTGCCCATGCCGACTGTTTGGCTGCCCTGTCCGGGAAAAATAAAAGCTTTCATCCGGCGCGACTAGGCCAAGACACGCCGGCTTGCCAAGTGTCCCTCTTTCGCGCATAGGCCGTCACGACAAGAAAGCCGGAGGGGCCGCGCGTGGTGCGTTGGTCAGCGATCGGCAGAAAAGGATAATCGACATGGCTCTATACGAGCACGTGTTTCTTGCGCGTCAGGATCTGGCTCAAGCTCAGGTCGATACGCTCGCGGAAACAGCGACAAAAATCATCGAAGGCAATGGTGGCAAGGTCGTCAAGACCGAAACATGGGGCCTGCGCAGCCTCGCCTATCGCATCGCAAAAAACCGCAAGGCGCATTACGTCATGCTCGAATTCGAAGCGCCGACCAACGTCGTGCTTGAATTGGAGCGGCAGACTCAAATCAACGAAGATGTCATTCGTTACATGACGCTGCGTGTCGACGGGCACGAAGCCGGTCCGTCTGCCATGATGCGCCGCAATGAATCGCGCGACCGCGAACGCGCCGAACGGGGTGAACGCCCGCGCCGCGACGACCGCGAAACATATTAAGGGATAAAAAGACATGGCCCGCCCATTTTTCCGCCGCCGCAAAAGCTGCCCCTTCGCTGCCAAGGACGCGCCGAAGATCGATTATAAAGATGTCCGATTGTTACAGGGATTCGTCTCTGAACGCGGCAAGATCGTACCGAGCCGCATCACTGCCGTCAGTGCTCCAAAGCAACGCGAACTCGCGCAGGCGATCAAGCGTGCCCGGCACATCGGCCTCCTCCCCTATATCGTGAAATAAGGAGCGCCCGACATGGAAGTGATTCTCCTCGAACGCGTTGAAAAACTCGGCAAGATTGGTGACGTCGTCACCGTGAAAAACGGCTTTGCGCGCAATTTCCTGCTGCCGAATAAAAAGGCGCTGCGGTCAAATGCAGCAAACCTCAAGCTGTTCGAAGCCAACAAAGCCAAGATTGTTGCCGAAAATGACAATCGCCGCACCGAAGCCGAAGCGCGGTCGAAAGACGTCGACGGCAAATCGGTCACACTGATCCGTCAGGCGTCGAACACCGGACAGCTATATGGTTCGGTTGCGGTGCGTGATATCGTCGAAGCGCTCGATGTGGACGGAACCCAGGTGTTGAAAAACCAGGTTGTCCTCGATAAGCCGATCAAGGCGATCGGCCTCTATGATGTCAAGGTGCAATTGCATCCGGAAGTCGCCGTGACCATCAAAGTAAACGTCGCGCGCAGCCCCGAAGAAGCCGATCTGCAAACGCAAGGCGTCGATGTTATGGCGTCCATGTTTGAAAAGGACGAGGCCGGATTTACCGAAGCCTATGATCCCAATGCAGAACCCGGTGAAATTGCCACTGACGCACCAGCAACCGCAGTTTCCCCGACCGCGAGCTGAGCGTTTTCTGGCCATCGAACGGGAAAAACCCGGTAGCGAAAGCTGCCGGGTTTTTGCATTCTAAATCGTAAATTTACGATTTTGACGCCACGATTTGTAACGCAGGCTGTTCTGGCAACGTCTGACTTTGTTTAGTTGAGGCAACAGACAATGCCCCGCCGTCCGATTGTAACGCGACGGCGGATCGGCGGTGACTATTTCAAGCGCGCCACTTAATATCCCATCAGCCCCAGAACTTCTTTGCGGCTGCGATGATCGTCGAGGAAGCATCCCATCAGACGGCTCGTCGTCATCGCAACTCCCGGTGTCCGCACGCCGCGCCCCGTCATGCAGCCATGCGTTGCCGTGACGACGACCGCGACGCCTTGCGGCTGCAAATTGTCCCAGATACAATTCGCAACTTCAGCCGTCAGTCGCTCCTGCACCTGAAGTCGTCGCGCATAACCGTTTAAGACGCGCGCAAGTTTTGAAATCCCAACCACCCGGTCGCTGGGCATATAGGCGATCGAGGCAGTCCCGATGATCGGTGCCATGTGGTGCTCGCAATGCGACTGAAAAGGGATATCCTTGAGCAGGACCAGTTCGTTGTAGCCGCCGACTTCCTGAAAAGTGCGCGACAGGTGATATCCCGGATCCTCAAGATACCCTTCACAATACTCACGCCACGCCCGACCGACACGTGCTGGCGTGTCGAGTAACCCTTCGCGATCGGGGTCATCTCCGGCCCATTTCAGGATCGTTCGAACGGCGTCCTGAACCTCCTTTGGCACAGCCAGCTTTTGCTTTTCAGGAGATGGTTCGATGGAGTGATGATGATCAGCCATCCACGTCGCGTAAACCTAGTTACAAACATTGCCAACAAAAACTGTCCGATCGAAAGCAAACGTCGGCAATCGATCGATCATGCACAAATGATGCGCCGCACCATAAGTTGCAGACCGAAACCGAGCTGATTTTGAAGGATTCTTCCGTTGACGCTCGCGGAAAGCAGACGCAAAGAGAGAGGG
>JANLWD010000189.1:0-5237 GCA_031364345.1 Sphingomonas sp. | reverse complement strand
CGTTACGATCGGCAGGGCGTCTGGCGCGATGCCGAATTGCCGCCCTCGGCGCATCTTCCGACGACATCATTCGGCATGCCGCGGCGGACTCGCGGCAGCAATGCGCACGTCACAAAAACCTGGGAAAATGCGCCCTTTTATTCGCGGTCGGCGTTGTCGTCCGAAATCTACGGCGAACCGGTGCGCGCTGTGCATGAAAGCTTGTCAATGGACCGTTTCATCGCGCCGCTGACCCAAATCATGCTGCCCTTCCGGATGCCGAGACTCGTCCGCTAAGGCTTTGTGCTTTGCGATCGAGCGATTGGTCGCCCAATATTGATAGGCACAAAAGCCGAGCACGACGATGGCGGCAATCGCCCCTTCGATCCAGCCGGCATAGTGCGCGATGGTCATGCCGTTTCCTCCGCAAACTTGGCGATCATATCACATATGCGCTGCGGCGCTTCCTCGTGCGCGAGATGCCCAAGGCCGTCGAGGACGTCAAACCGTGCGCCGGGGACAAGTGCGGCTGCCTCGCGTGCCTTGGCAAGCGGGATCGCGCTGTCGGCGGCGCCGTGGACGACGAGCAGCGGCGGCCTGAGGCCGGGCAGATCGCGCTTCAACGGCTCGAGATCCCACGATGCCATCATGCCCATCGTCCCCGCGACATGTCCGGCATTGACGAACAGGCGGCGATAGAAGCCGATACCCGCGGCATCGATGCGCGAGCCGGTGCTGCGCAACATGAACCGGTCGACTTCGCCCGATCCCTGTGCGATTCCAGCGATGATGTGCGGCATAAAAGGGTTGACGAACAATAGCTTGGCGAGCGTCGGAAACAGCTTTGCCGCAAGCCCGGGAAAGGGCAGCAGCGCGGGGCTGAGCGCGACGACGGCATTCGGACTGACTTTGCCATCGATCACCATGCGCAGGCCGACGGCGGCGCCCGCCGAATGACCGACAATCAGCGCGGGTGAGGCATCGAGTTCGGCGAGCAGAGCGGCGACAGCAGCTGCCATCGCAGGCAGCGTCTTTGGCCCTGCTCCGGTGAACCCATGCCCCGGCAAATCCGGCGCGACGACCGTGAACCGCGCGGCAAGCAGCGGCAGCGTGTCGCGCCAGCTGTGCGTTGCCGCGCCCGTGCCGTGGAGCAAAAGCACGACCGGCCCGGTGCCCGCAACCTGGACGTGCCAGTCGACGCCACCTGCCGTGACAAAGCGGCTGTGCCCACGGTTCGGCCAGTCGCGCCCGTCGACCGTCCAGTCGGGACGCTTGCTCATGGAGCGCGCACGGCGTTGCCGATCGCTGTGGCATCGCCGCGCGGGAGTGCCACGAATTTGCCGCCCATCAATGCCGCAAGCGTGCGCCCGTCGTCGCGCGGTCGCGCCGAAATGTCGATCAGGACAGCGGGCGCATTCATCGCGCGTGCCGCGGCTTCCGCATCCGATCGCGCCCGCGTCGCATCGGCGCGGCCATCGAGCGCGATGTTTCCGCGACCATCGGTCAGCACGACGACGAAGGGCGTGCGATCCTTCGCCCGGACCAAAGCCGCCACTTCGCCCGCCATCGTCAGCCCCGCCGCCAGTGGCGTGCCCCCGCCTCCCGGCAATTCGGCAAGCGCACGCCGGGCCCGCGTCAACGAGCGCGTCGGCGGCAGAATGAGTTCGGCGCCCGTCCCGCGAAACGCAATCAGCGCAACCTGCGCGCGTTTTACATAAGCTTCGGCAAGCAACAGTTCGACAGCACCTTTCGCTTCGGCAAGCCGCGCCGCGGCCGAGGAGCCCGATGCATCGACCACGAAAATCGTCGTCGTTTCCGCCCGCGACTGAAACCGCTTGATACGCAGGTCGTCGCGGCGGATGCGCACACGCGTGTCCCCCGCCGCGCGGCGCAGCTTTTGCCACGGAGCCGCCGCACGCAGCGTTTCAATGAGGCTCAGGCGGTTGCCGCCGCGCGGCATGCCACTGCGCACCCCGACCGGACGACCCCGAAGCTGTGCTTTCAGTTTTGCGCCGCTGCCTTTGCCTTTGCTCGTGGCCGCGCGACGCGCGTTGTCGGCGATTGCGGCAATGATATTGGGCGGCAGCGTGGCACGCACTGCGGCGAGAATGACATCGTCGAGCGGCAGGCTGGCATCGCCCGACGATTGTTCGCCGGGGTCAGCATCCTCTGGCATGGCATCGGGCGCGTCATCGGACGCGTCATCGGCATCGGCATCGGGAAAACGTGTCGCGCGCGGAACGAGGACAAGGCGGATCGCAAGGATCAGATCATCGTTGTTCACGACATCGCGGTCATCGAACACCGCCGCTGCCTTGGCCGCACGCAAGGTCAGCAGCGAGCCGCGTGCCGACACCACGCCAAGCGATGTTGCCGCCGATGCGACCGCGTGAAGCGCTTCATCGGGCACTGCGCAATCGCCAACCTGCGTTACAATCGTTGCCGGTTCGACCGCGTGCTCAATGAGTGTGGACTGGCGGACATCATTCAGGTCGACCCAGAATGCCATGCGCTCGGCAAGAACATCGGGCGCGCGTTCGTCGTCGATGCCATCGTAGAGAAGCGCGACCGAAAAACGCGCGGCATCGCGCCGGCCAAGACCGTCGCGTTCGGCAACGACGACACCGGTGTCCATGACAGCGGCAAGGCGGCTCGCGATGCCGCCGTCGATCCGTTCGGCCATCGGAACGACGACCACCCCCCCGTCCGCTTCGGCAAGCAGGCCCATTCGCGCCACCGGACGGTCGGCCGCAAGTGTTGCCGCCAGATCGAGCCCGCCGAGCAACCGTTCATCATCGATATGAACAGGGATTTTACGCACCGGCCGTCCTGCCGCCATCGCGGCAATGACGGCATCACGGACCGGCCCGTCGCCGCCGCGAAGCAGCACGCCGCCGAGTGCGGGATCGATCGCGCAGAGTTGCGCTGCAATCAGGGCGTCGGCCGTCTGGGCATCCCCGATCACCCGAAAAGTTCGGCCATTGCGCGTTCGATCCGCGCAGTCGATCCGGTTTCGTCGAGAACATTGCGCCGCAACCGGTGGCGCAGAGCGAGGGGGGCGACCGACACCAGATGCGCTTCGGTTACCTGCGCCTTGCCATCGAGTGCCGCTTGCGCCCGCGACGCGCGCATCAGTGTGAGTTCGCCGCGCAGGCCATCGGCACCGACGGCCATGCACAGTTCGGAAGCACGCGTCAGAATGGCATCGGGCAAATCGACATCGGGCAACAATGCCTTGGCGCGGGCAATTTGTTTCAGGGTTTTCTTTTCGGCTTTCGACCAGTGATCGACAAAAGCACCGGCATTGCGTTCGAACGCATCGCAGCGGCGCAACACTTCGACCCGCGCTTGCAAATCCTGAGGCGTGCGCACTTCGACCGACAATCCGAAGCGGTCGAGCAATTGCGGGCGCAATTCGCCTTCTTCTGGATTGCCACTGCCGACGAGGACAAATCGTGCGGGATGGCGGACGCTCAGCCCCTCGCGTTCGACGACATTTTCGCCCGATGCCGCAACATCGAGAAGCAGGTCGACGATATGATCCTCGAGCAGGTTGATTTCATCGATATAGAGAAATCCGCGGTCCGCCTTGGCCAGCAATCCCGGTTCGAACGCTTTTTCACCGGCACCCAGCGCGCGTTCGAGATCGAGCGCGCCGACAACGCGGTCCTCGGTCGCGCCGAGTGGCAGATCGATGAACGGCACTGCCATTTTCTTGCCGTCGTCACCGATGATGGGAGGCAGCAATGCCGCGAGCGCGCGCACGGCAGTCGATTTGCCCGTGCCGCGATCGCCGAACACCATGACCCCGCCGATCCGCGCATCGACCGCAGCAATAAGCAGCGCGCGCTTCATTTCGTCCTGGCCCACAATGGCGGAAAACGGAAAGTGGGCACGCATTACCGGCTATGTGTCACACCGGCACGACAGGCGGCAAGCCTGTAATTCGGGTAGCGTATCGCGCGTCAGACGAAACCGAGATTCCGGTTCGAATAATTGCCGATGTAGGGCAGCACCGTCGACATTTGCGAATCGCTGATCCCGAACCAGGTGGCGAGCGTTGCGGCATATTGATCGACCGATGTCGACGGAAGCAGGCGCCCCTGCCCGACATCGTCGGGACCGTCGTTCGCCCAGACCGGCGACTTGCCATAAAACTGATTGCCCTTCACTGCGCCGCCCATCACGAAATGCGTGCTGCCCCAGCCATGATCCGACCCATCCTGATTGTTGACGATCGTCCGTCCGAAATCGGACGCAGTAAACGTCGTAACCTTGTCCGAAATACCGAGTTCAACAGTCGTATCGTAAAATGACTTGAGCGCTTCGGCGAGCGTTTTGAGCAATTGCGGCTGGCGCGACGGCAAGCCGTCATGAACGTCGAAACCACCGAGCGACACGAAAAATACCTGGCGCTTGGCCGCGAGTTGTCCGCTTGCCGCAATCATCCGCGCGACGACGTTCAGTTGCACCGAAAGCGGATTGTGACTTTCCCACGGGGTGGCAAATGCCGGGGCGTTGGCGATTGCATTTGCGACCGGATCGAAGGCATCAGCCGACCGCTTCGACACCCGGCTATATTCGTTTTCGAGAACATGCGTGCGCGGCGCGGTAATCAGCGAGCGCATCACCGAATTTGCCGTTGCCGACGAAAACAGCGTCGGCGCATTGTCCCAGAGCGGCGCCGGGCCATACAGGCCGACCGAATATTGCGTCGCCGACTTGCCCGACATGAACACGGCATTCCCCGACGCGTTGATACAGGTCAGCGTTGCATTGCCATAGCCCGATTGCAGCAGATCGCCCATGCGACCGCCCCATCCCGACGTTGCTCCTTCGGGCGAGGACGCCTGGAAAAACGATTGCTGATCGTTATGCGAAAACAGCTTGGGCGGCAGCGGCACACTCGCGGCGGTAAATTGCGCTTTGGTTGTCGGCTGGATCAAGGTGCCGACATTGAGGACGGCCGCCATCTTACCCGACCGGAAAATCGGCAGCAAAGACGCAAGCTCTGGCGCAAAAGCATATTCCACGCCACCCGGCAGCGCGGTCACCGGCTTGATGACCGTTGCACCCAGCGACGCGCGCGGAATTGCAATGTTCGGGCGTAGTGCCGCATACAGATTATACGTCGCCTGATCATAGGGGACGAGCGTGTTGGCGGAATCATTGCCGCCATAAAGGAAAACGCACACGAGCGCTTTGTAATCGGTCGCCACCGCTGCTGCGGCCTCGCCGATGGTTGCCAGATTCATCAC
>JANLWD010000178.1:0-19025 GCA_031364345.1 Sphingomonas sp. | reverse complement strand
CAGCATGTCGGAGGTCCTATCGTTGACCACATAGCCCGCCGCATCGACCAGCCCGTCATGCCCATGCGCCGTGTAGGGATCGAGCGCGACATCGGTCAGTACCCCAACTTCGGGCACATGTGATTTCATCGCACGAATGGCCTGGCACATCAGGTTGTCAGGATTGAGCGCTTCATGCCCGTCGTCAGTGCGCAATGCGCGCGGCGTGTTCGGAAACAGGGCGATGCATCCGATCCCGAGATCGCGTGCTTCCTTCGCGCGATCGACGATGCGGTCGACCGACCAGCGCGATACGCCAGGTAAGCTTGCGATCGGTTCCTCGACCGCTTGTCCGCTGGTCACGAATAATGGCCAGATCAGATGCTGGGGCGCGAGATGGGTTTCGGCAAAAAGCGCGCGGCTCCAGGGGGCGGATCGCGTTCGACGCAGACGGAGAGCGGGGAAATGGGACATATGCCGCCTTAAACCCGCTCAAGCCGCATGCTGCAAGGGCGTCTCATGCCGTGACACGACGGGCGCAATCATCCGCGCTGTCCGCCAGCCACCCCACCGGTGATAAGCGATCGCCATCAGCAGCGTCACAAAGGAACTCAACGGAAAGCTCAGCCAGATCGCATCCGCGCCGAAGAACGGGCGCATCAGCCACGCCACACCGAGCCGAAAGGGGATCAGCGAGGCCACAAGTATCACCACCGGCGGCCACACCGATCCGTTCGCCCGGACCGTGCCGAACAGGATGAACGTGATTCCGAACATGATGAAGCTCCAGGTTGCCATCGACTGGATATGCTGGGCAATCAGCATCGCGGGCGAATCCTGCGACAGAAAAAGTCCAAGGGCTTGCCGGTCGACGAGCGCGAGCAGCACGACCATCGTTGTGGTCACAACGAGCGAGAAAATCACACCCGACCGTGTAATTTTGCTGACTCTGTCCCAGCGGTTTGCGCCGATATTCTGTGCGGTCATCGCGCTGACGGCTGCGCCGACTGCCATCGCGGGCATCGAGATGTAATTCCAAAGCTGCTGCGTCACGCCGTAAGCGGCCGCAGTTACCACGCCTTCGCGATTGATCAGGCCCACCATCACCAGTGCCGCGACTGACAGGATCACCATTTGCAACGCCATCGGAAAACCCTTGCTGACAACGACCTTCAAGATCGCGGGATCGGGGATTAAATAGCGCCATTCCGCCCCGCGGAGGCGGATCACGAGGTCACGCGCATAAATGTGAATCAGCAACCCGAACAAGGTGACATAGGCGGCAACGGTCGATGCGGTCGCCGAACCCGAAATGCCCATTTCTGGAAACGGCCCGATACCAAGCATCAGAAGTGGATTGAGCACGATATCGAGCACGACGCTAACAATCATCCAGATCAACGGCGTCATGGCGTCACCCGACCCGCGCAAGCTCATCGTCAGTTGCACGACGATGAACGACGCGGGCATCGAAAGAAAAACAACGCTGAGATAAGCCTGCGCCAGCGGCATTGCCTCAGGCGGTGTCGCGAGAAGACGCAGCAGCGCCGGCGTTTCGATGAATCCAGCCGTTGCGATGATCAGCGACATCGCAAGGAACAGGCCGACACCCGTCCCGACCACACGCCGTGCCGCGTCAACATCGCGCCGACCGATATGCTGACCAACAAGGATCGTTGCCGCCATGCCAAATCCGAACAGCAGCGCAAACATCAGGAACATGACGAGGTTGGCGTTCGATGTCGCGGCCAGCGCATCCTCGCCCAGGATCTTGCCGACCCAAATCGCATTGATCGATCCGTTCAGCGACTGGAGGATGTTCGACCCGAGCGTCGGCAGCGCAAACAGGATCAGCGTCCGCGTTATCGGACCCGTGGTCAGGTCTTTGCGCTGAGGCGGACCCGATCGCACCGGTACTTCGGCGTCAGCCATCAGCCCAACCGTACCAGTGCCGCGCGGAGGCGTTCGGCTTCTGCAGATTTTTCCGCATGGTCGGCCCGTGCCTTTGCAATCGCTTCGGGCTTTGCCTTTTCGACGAAGGCCGGGTTATTGAGGCGCGCGGCAACCGACGCGGCCTCTTTGGTCGCTGCGTCGATGCTCTTGTTGAGGCGGGCGCGTTCGGCGTCGAGATCGATGATGCCGTCCAGCGGGATTACGATCGTCGCTTTCGGAACGACCACACGCAATGCCGCACCATCAGGCGGTGAGGCCCCAGGCGCCACGTTCACACGTCCGACTCTTGCGAGGAGGTCACTTCCATCACCGATATAACCGGCAATAATCGGTTCCGGATCAACGAGATAGCCTTTGAGTTTCAGTCCGGGGGCAATGCCGGCTTCGGTCTTTGCCGAACGGATCGCTGTGACGGCGTCAATCATCCATTCGATCTGATCGCGCGCCATATCATCGACTGCCGCAGCGGGCGCTGGCCACGTCGCGTGAATGAGCATGGCCCCGCCCCTCGGCCCCATCGCATGCCATAATTCCTCAGTGATGAATGGCATGAACGGGTGGAGCATCACGAGGATCTGGTCGAATGCCCAGCCTGCGACGCTGCGGGTTTCGTCATCGAATGCGCCTTTGACGAGCTCGATATACCAGTCGCAGAAGGTGCCCCAGGCGAAGTGATAGACTGCATCGGCCATCGCATCATAACGCAGATCGGCGAACGCCGCGTCGAGCTTTGCCAATGTTTCGACGACTTCGCCGATGATCCACTTGTTGACGGCAAGCGTGGCTTGCGGCGCGGCAATCGACGCCGAGGCCCCAACGCCATTCCCCTGCAAAAACCGCGCGGCGTTCCACAATTTCGTCGCGAAGTTGCGATACCCCTCGACACGCTTTTCATCGAGCTTGATGTCGCGGCCCTGGCTCTCCATCGCTGCCAACGTGAAGCGCAGCGCGTCCGCGCCATATCGATCGATCAGGCTGAGCGGATCCACGGTATTGCCCTTCGATTTCGACATTTTCGATCCATCGGGCGCGCGGACAAGACCATGTAGATACAATGTTTTCCACGGCACTTCTTTCATGAAGTGCAAGCCCTGCATCGCCATGCGAGCGTCCCAGAAGAACAGGATGTCGAAGCCCGAGATGAGCACATCATTTGGATAATGTTTGGCAAGTTTGGGATTGGCATCGGGCCACCCCAGCGTCCCGAACGGCCACAACGCCGACGAAAACCATGTGTCGAGGACGTCGTTGTCTTGGCTAATGACAATATCGGTCCCGGCCAATAGCTGAGCACTGGCTTCGTCGTCGGCAACATAACAATTGCCTTCTGCGTCATACCAAGCCGGAATCCGGTGCCCCCACCAAAGCTGCCGCGACACGCACCAGGGCTGAATATTCTCCAGCCACTGGAACCATGTTTTCTCCCAGGTCTGAGGCACGACCTTGATCGCGCCCGAGCGCACCGCCTCGATTGCCGGACCCGCCAGCGTCTTTGCGTCCACATACCATTGGTCGGTCAGCCACGGCTCGATAACGACGCCCGAGCGGTCGCCATAGGGCGTTTGGATGACACGATCCTCGACACGCTCGAGCTTGCCGTCAGCTTCGAGCAGCGCGACAACCGCCTTGCGCGCCTCGAACCTGTCGAGGCCAACCAGCGCATCGGGAATGTCGCCGCACTGAACCACCCGCCCCTCACAATCAAACATGTTGAGCATATCCGCTGGCGCGAATCCGGCACGTTTCCCGACGTCGAAGTCGTTGAAATCATGCCCCGGCGTGATTTTGACTGCGCCCGACCCGAGTTCGGGATCAGCGTGTTCGTCTGCCACAATAGGGATCAGCCGCCCCGTGATGGGCAGGCGTACCATCTTGCCGATCATCGCGGTGTAGCGTTCGTCGGACGGGTTCACGGCGACCGCCATATCGGCCAGCATCGTTTCTGGCCGCGTCGTCGCGACGCTGATGTGCCCGCTGCCGTCGGCAAGCGGATATCTAAAATGCCAGAATTTCCCCTGAACTTCGCGCGTTTCGACTTCGAGGTCGGAAATCGCGGTTTTCAGCCCTGGATCCCAGTTGACCAGCCGCTTGTCGCGGTAGATCAGTCCCTCGTTGTAAAGGTCGACGAACACTTTGACGACGGCTTTCGAAAAGCCCTCGTCCATCGTGAACCGCTCATTTTCCCAGTCGCAGCTCGCGCCCAAACGTCGCATCTGATGGACGATCTGTCCGCCGCTTTCGGCTTTCCAGTCCCAGATTTTCGCAATGAATTCATCGCGCGTGAAGTCGGTGCGTTTCTGACCCCGCGTTGCGAGCTGCTTTTCAACGACAAGCTGGGTCGCAATACCGGCATGGTCGGTCCCTGCAACCCACAGCGCATCTTTGCCCTGTAACCGCGCGTGACGGATCAATATATCCATCAGCGTATGATCGAGCGCATGGCCGATGTGTAGCGAGCCGGTCACATTGGGCGGCGGTAGCACAATCGTAAATGGTGGCGCATCGGGCCGATCGGGCCGGAACGCATTCGTTTCTTCCCAATGCGCATACCAGCGCGCCTCGATTTCGGCGGGGTCGAAAGTTTTTGGGAGTTCTATCATGAAGCGCGCTTAGCCGAAGGGGCGAAATGGGCAAAGCCTATGTCTCGTCGGTCGCGCGACCTCAATTCTGGCTTGGCTTCGCTAAATGCTAGGCGCCGCGCTCCGTAATCCGCCGAATTTCCTGTGCGACCATTCGCTCGACAATATCGGGCAAACGCGATTCGAGCCATTCGGCAAGCATCGGTTTGAGCATGTCACGCACCATACCTTCGAGCGTATCGCTCCCCGTCACATCGGGCTTGACGATCAGCGCCGACAATGCGGCCAGCGAGGAACGGCTTGCTTCGGCGGTTTTGTCTGAAACGAGCGCAGGCTTTGCTTCGGCAACAGGCATTTGTACTTCCTCTTTGACACCTTCCGGCGCGCACGCTTCGGTCAATTCAAGGACGTCGGGTTCATCGGGCTCGGGCAAGGGATCTGCCACGGGCTGAACGACCGCGGCGCGGCGCGTGCGTGGCGGCGACAGCGACGCTTCACTATCTTCGGCAATGATGCGTTTGATCGAGGACAGGATTTCTTCCATCGAAGGTTCGTTGCTCACGTCGCCCATTTTTGCCCCCGTACTGCCCTTTACGGCAACCTCGGACCGCTGATTGCCGGTGTTTGCGCCGGCGTGTCAACTGTTCGTGTCGCAACCGGTGTCGAGGCGCGATCGTCGTCCCAGTCCCAAATCTTGTTCTTCACCCGATTATAGTTAACGACCGGATCATACAACGTCCCGCCGTCAAGGCCGAGATCGCGTGCCTCAGCCTGTCCCATTGCAGCAAGCAGCGAGAAGCCCGAGACATAGCTGTTCCGCCTTGCCGACACGAGTTGCACTTGCGAATTCAGCAATTCCTGTTCAGCATTCAGAATGTCGAGGATCGTCCGGTTGCCAACGCTGTTTTCGGCACGGACACCTTCGAGCGAAAGCGTGTTCGCATCGACTGCCGATTGCGACGAAACGATCACTTCATTCGAAGCCTGATAGCTCGCAAAGGCGGCACGGGTTTGCGCCACGACACTGCGTTCGACTTCGGTAACGGCTTCGATCGACTGCGATTCGCGCGCCTGCGCCTGCCGCACCTGGGCTGCGGGCTGCCCGCCCTGAAAAAGCGGTATCCGCGCACTCAATCCAGCCGTGACGCCCGTGCCGCTATTTTGAAAAGCACCGGGTGTTCCGGTCGCGATCGAATCAAGATAATTGAAATATGTGCCGCCCGCGACTGCCGACAATTGCGGCAGGCGGCTGGCGCGCGCGACACCGATGTCGAACCGTGCAGCTTCGCGCTGACGCTGTGCGGCAAGCAATCCCGGATTGTGATCGAGCGCCACTGAAACTGCGGTTTGTGGCGACGTGGGGAGGTTCGGGAGTGGCGGCGGTGGCTCAAGATTATCGGCGGGCTCGCCAACCAGACGAATATATTGTTCGCGGCTGTTGATCAGGTTCGATTGTGCGGTTTCATACTGGCTTTTCGCAAGTGCAAGGCGCGCCTGCGATTGCGCGACGTCGGTACGAGTGAGATCGCCGACCTGAAACCTGTCCTTCGTCGCTTCGAGGTTGACCGTCAGGACACCGACGTTGGCACGTTGAAGCGCGACAATCGCCTGATCACGAATGACGTCGAGATAGGCGCCAACGACCTGCGCAAAGAGTGATGCCTCGGTATCGCGCAAATTCGCTCGACCCGCGTCGATACGCGAATCGGCCGCTCGGATACCGTTTTTGACTGCGCCCCCTTCGTAAATCGGTACCGACGCATTGACGCCTGCGGTTATCTGGCGCTGCGGCGATGATGAAAAGCTGCTTGATGATGAACTTTTGACAAATTCGGTGAACTGGCCGGTTGCACTGACGACGGGCAGCCCGCGGGCGCGATTGATCGGTGCATTTTCATCATTGGCTCGCTGTTGTGCTCGCGCGCCCGTCAGCGTTGGGTTTGTTGCATATGCTTTCTGCAAAGCCTCGCGCAGAGTACCGGCCGATGCCGTAAATGACGTCGATAATGCAGTCGCGAGCAGGATCGTCCGGACGTGGAAATTCATGCGCGACTCTTTCAAAAGACAAAAGCGGTGGGGCGGGCAAATTCGGGCAGGACAATCATTTCTGCATCCATAAACGGTATCAGGGCAAAGCCGGTCCCGCTACGCCGACCGATAGCGAGGCGTGTTACACCGCCGTCGACAATGCCGGCAACCAGTCGACCATCGGGCGTCAAATGTGTGACCAGGTCGTCGGGAACGCGCTCGACCGCACCATCGATGATGATGGCGTCATAACAACCATCGATTGCTGCCCCGGCGTCGGCGAGCGTTACCGACTTGGTTAGCATCGAAACGACTGCCGCCAAATAACCGCTTGCCGATCCGATAATCAGAACCCGGTCATTGTCGTCCAGCTGCGCTTCGTTCAGCAATCGACCGGTTACAATAGGCGGATTGATGCCGCGTCCCCCATCGATGGGAATCAGGCGATCGGCATAAGCCGTGGCGCGGCGTTCGTCGGGAACATAGTCCTCACGTGGCACTTTTCCCATGGCGTCGAGAACGCGCGCATCGGTCACACCTTCGGGACGCAGCTGGCTGACGACCATTGCGCGGCGCATTTCATCGAAGGAAAGGACGGGCATCGGGCTGTTTAAACTCCATCGCTTGGCGTTATGCCATGGCTGTATTGGCGATGCAATACAGTGTTTCGCTTTCCGGTCTCTATCGCAGTGCAGCACGCCCGCCAAGCGATGATGATGTTGACTTGAACCCGATCTCCGCGCAGAGGCGCACATCATTTCCGGCCCGATGGCGGAGTGGTGACGCAGAGGACTGCAAATCCTTGCACCCGGGTTCGATTCCCGGTCGGGCCTCCAGTTTCAAATCGGAACAAATTTCCAAAATCTGACACAACCAGCGCTTGACCGAAATGCAAAATAGAACATAAAGTGAACAAATGCGTTCCGTTCCTGATTTCCTGTCGCTGCAGCCGCTGCAGGCACTGCATCGGCCACAGGCATCACCTGCATCGCAACAACGGCTGAAAACCGGGGTTGCAGCTGTTGATGCGCTGATCGGCGGTGGCATGTCATTTGGACGAGTCCACGAATTTTACGCCGCACAAAGCGATGATTCGGCAGCTACTGCTGGATTCGTCGCTGCCATGACCATCGCGGCTTCGGGCAACACGGGACCCATCGTCTGGATTCGCCCGAAAAAAGGATTGAGGACCGGTGGTGTTTTGCAAGCAGCGGGCTGGGCCGAACTCGGTGGCGCTCCCGAAAACCTCCTGACCATCATTGCCGAGGACAATGCGGCAATGCTGCGCGTTGCGCATGACGCGCTGCGTTGCCGGGCATCGGGAATCATCGTCGTCGAAGCATGGGGGCGCATTCCCGAGCTCGATCTGACGGCCGGGCGTCGCTTGTCGCTTGCGGCCGAAAAGTCAGGACTGGCGCTGTTGCTGATCAGAATCGACGCCGATGCCGCGCCAAGTGCTGCTGAAACCCGCTGGCAGGTCGCAGCAGCACCTTCGCATGCGTGCGCCGCAAACGCGCCGGGCGCTGCGACGTTCGACATCGATTTATTGCGCCAGCGTGGTGGCCCTGCCGGCCTTCACTGGCGATTGGAGTGGAACCGTGACCGACGCATGTTCGGGGACACGGCGACATCTGGCGCTTTGCTTCCCCTTCCTCTCCGCCGACCGGCTGCGGATGCAGGACGCGGAACGATGCGCCGGGTCGCCTGACGCCCCTAATCAGGCTCCGCTGGTCTTTGTTGCGAAGACCAAAAATGCGCTGCGCATTGCGGCGGCTGACTCGCGTGCCCGCGGGCTCGGGCTGACCCCCGGCCTTGCGCTTGCCGATGCCCGCGCGCGCCAGCCCGGTCTGATTGCCGTCCCGATGGACGACGCCGCTGACCAGCGTTGGCTCGAACGGCTGGCAAAGGGATGCTGGCGCTATTCGCCGCTAGTGGCACTTGCCCCGCCCGATGCCATCAGCATCGATATCAGCGGCGTCGTCCATCTGTTCAACGGCGAAGCGGGGCTGGCGCACGACCTGACCGCTGCGATGCAAAGCGAGGGGATGACATTGCGCCATGCCTTTGCGGCCACAGCCGAAGGAGCGCTGGCGCTTGCACGTTACGCACCACTCCCGGTCGACGATGAAGCCGTAGCCTTGCGCGCGCTGCCCGTTGCTGTGCTCGGCCTCGATGCACAGGCAACACTGGGGCTCGAGCGTGCGGGGCTGAACACATTGGGCGCGGTTGCGACGCGCCCTGCGGCGGGCATCGCTGCACGATTTGGCAAGGCAGCAATCGATCAGCTGGCGCGCTTGCTTGGTGAAACCACGCGCCCGATCCTTGCGTTGCCGCACGCGCGTCTACTACGTTTCGAACGCCGTTTTGCCGAACCCGTTGCGCATCAGGCGATGATCGCCAATGCCCTGCTCGAACTGATGCACGATGCCGCAAGGACACTGTGCGAACGCGGGCTTGGCGGGCGGCGGTTCGCGCTCGTTCTGGCGCGCAGTGATGGCGCAAAGCACCGCCTTGTCATCGAAACCGGCGCGCCGACGCGTGATCCGGCGCTTGTCCTGCGCTTGTTCGACGAACGCGTCGGCGCGCTGGCCGATCCGCTCGATCCGGGATTTGGATACGACAGTCTGATGCTCGCAATTCCGGCTGTTGAACCGCTGGCGCCGCAGCAAGCCGATCTGGAAGGGGATGCAAAGCCCGAAGGTGCTTTGGCAGAACTCATCGACCGGCTGAGCACGCGGCTTGGTCCCGGCGCGGTCCGCCGTCTTGTTCCCTACGACAGCCATATTCCAGAGCAGGCCCAGCTTGCCCTGCCCGCTGTCGAATGCCGCATGCCCGTGCGCTGGCCCACGCCAGTGGTTGGCGAGCCGCCGCTGCGCCCGCTGTTCCTGTTCGATCCGCCACAGCCGGTCGAAGTGATTGCTGAAGTCCCCGACGGCCCGCCGCACCGGTTTCGCTGGCGACGCACGCTGCATGAAGTGCGCTTGTACGAAGGGCCCGAGCGCATCGCGTCGGAATGGTGGCAGCGGCGCGGCGGCGAACATGCCGGCAAAGGCGGGCTGACGCGCGATTATTACCGGATAGAGGATGCGCGCGGGCGACGATATTGGCTGTTCCGCCACGGGCTTTACGATGAAAAGCGCGATCCGCGCTGGTATCTGCACGGCCTGTTTGCATGAACAGTCCCTTTGCCGAGCTGGCGGCCGCGACCAATTACAGTTTCTTACGCGGTGCATCGCATCCGGGAACCATGTTGTTCCGTGCGCAATCGCTGGGGATGACAGGCATCGGCATTGCCGACCGCAACACAGTGGCCGGTGTCGTCCGCGCCCATATGGCGTGGCGCGATCTGGGCGGTGCGGCAAGCGGTTTTCGCCTGATCGTCGGTGCGCGGCTGGTGTTTGCCGACGGCACGCCCGACATCATTGCTTATCCGGCGACACGCTTTGGATGGGGACGGCTGACCCGGCTCCTGACACTGGGCAACCGCCGCACCGTCAAGGGTGATTGCATCCTGCACCTCGATGATCTGATCGATCATTCAGAGGATTTGCTGTTGATCGCAATGAGTGGCGAAGCGGAATTGCTACGCGCACTTTGTGTGGCCTGCCCGAATCGCGTCTGGCTTGGCGCGACCATGCCACGTGGCGGATGCGATGCCCGGCAGCTGATGCATCTTCGGGCGCTTGCGGACGACTGTGGCGTCCCCCTGGTCGCGACCAACGATGCGCTTTACGCCCAATCCGAAGATCGCATGCTCCACGATATCGTCACGTGCATCCGCGAAGGTACGACGATCGATGCTGCGGGTCGCAAGCTGCTTGCCAATGCCGAACGCCATCTCAAACCCCCTGAAGAAATGGCGCGCCTGTTCCGCAATTGCCCCGAAGCAATCGCAGCGACGCAAGACATCATGGCGCGGATCAGTTTCACGCTCGATGATCTTCGCTACGACTATCCGCACGAGCCGGTCCCCGACGGCTGGGCACCGCAGGACTGGCTGGAACATATGGTCATGACCGAAGCCAGCAAACGCTTCCCCGAGGGCATTCCTGCGATTTGGGCCAGCACCATTGCGGAGGAATTTCGCCTGATCCGCAGCTGCAACTATGCCTATTATTTCCTGACCGTCCACGACATCGTCCGCCACGCGCGCAGCCTCGATCCGCCGATCCTGTGCCAGGGGCGCGGCAGTGCCGCCAATTCGGTCGTCTGCTATCTGCTGGGCATCACGTCGGTCGATCCGGTCACCAACAAGCTGCTGTTCTCGCGTTTCCTATCGGAGGCGCGAAACGAACCGCCCGACATCGACGTCGATTTCGAACATGAACGGCGCGAGGAAGTGATGCAGTATATCTATGCGCGCTATGGCCGCGAGCGCGCCGGGATTGCCGCGACCGTCATTCACTATCGCCCGCGCAGCACGATCCGCGAAGTGGGCAAAGCACTTGGCCTGACCGAAGACGTGACCGCGCGGCTGGCGGGAACGATCTGGGGCAGCTGGGGCGGCGATGTGCCCGATGCGCGCGTGACCGAAGCCGGTTTCGATCCCGCCAATCCCGAAATCGCGCGGCTGAAAACTCTTGTCGACCAACTGCTCGAATTTCCGCGTCATCTGTCACAGCATGTCGGCGGTTTTGTCCTGACCGAAGGGCGGCTCGATGAAATGGTGCCGATCCACAATGGCGCCATGCCCGACCGCACCTTCATCGAATGGGACAAGGACGACATCGACGCGCTCGGCCTGATGAAAGTCGATGTGCTGGCGCTCGGGATGCTGACTTGTATCCGCAAGGCTTTTGCGTTGATGCGCGACCGTAGTCTGGGTGATTATGACCTTCAGACGGTTCCCGCCGAATGCCCGCAAGTCTATAAGATGTTGCGCACCGGCGACAGCATCGGCACGTTTCAGGTCGAAAGCCGCGCGCAGATCAACATGCTGCCACGGATGAAACCGACCTGCCTTTACGATCTTGTCATTCAAGTGGCGATCGTCCGCCCCGGCCCGATCCAGGGTGGCATGGTTCACCCCTATCTGCGCCGCCGCAATGGCGAAGAAAAAGTCGTCTATCCCTCGCCCGCGCACCCGCATGATCCAAACGAACTTCGCGATGTGCTCGAAAAGACGCTGGGCGTGCCGTTGTTTCAGGAACAGGCGATGAAACTGGCGATTGCAGCAGCCGCATTTACGCCCGCTCAGGCCGACGGGTTGCGGCGCGCAATGGCGACATTTCGCAATGCCGGCACGATGCACCATTACCATCAACAGATGATCAGTGGGATGGTCGCACGCGGGTACGAATCCGAATTTGCCGAACGCTGTTTCGAACAGATCAGGGGCTTTGGCGAATATGGCTTTCCCGAAAGCCATGCTCAGGCATTCGGCTGGCTTGCTTATGTTTCGTCATGGCTGAAATGCCATCATCCCGCGATTTTCACGTGCGCGCTGCTCAATGCGCAGCCGATGGGCTTTTACGCGCCGTCGCAACTGGTGCGCGACGCACGCGAACACGGCGTCGATGTGCGCGCAGCGGACGTGAATACCAGTGCGTGGGACAATGACATCGAACCGGGCACCGACGGCACACTCGCGCTGCGCATTGGTTTTCGCCAGATCGACGGCTTTCGCGAAGATTGGGCGGCAGCGATCGTGGCCGCGCGAAGCACTCCCTTTACCTCGCCCGAAGATTTCATTCGTCGCACGGCACTTCCCCCTGCGGCACTGCGCAAGCTTGCCGATGCCGACGCTTTCGGGTCGCTCGGGAAACCGCGCCGCGATGCGTTGTGGGCAGTGCGTCGCGCGCCGCCGGGGCAATTACCGCTGTTTGCCTTTGCCGACGCGACCGAACTGGCGCGCGAGCCCGATGCCGCGCTGCCCGTCATGCCGCTCGCCGAGGAAGTCGTTGCCGATTATCAGATGACGCGCATTTCGCTGAAAGGGCATCCGATGCAGTTCCTGCGCGCCACGCTGGACGACGACGGGATCATCAGCTGTGCCGAGGCCAATCTGGCACCCGACGGTCGCAAAGTCCGTGTCGCCGGTGTCGTCCTGATCCGCCAGCGTCCGGGAAAGGGGAATGCGGTCTTCATCACGATCGAGGATGAAACAGGGATCGTCAACGCACTGATGTGGGCGCGCGACATGGAGGAACAGCGCGCTGCCGTCATGGGATCGCGCCTGATCCTTGCCGAAGGTGAAATTCAGCGCAGCAAAGAAGGCGTCGTGCACCTGATGGCAAAACGGATCATCGACCAGACCGCGATGCTCGGCCTTCTGACCGATGGTCGCCCCGCCATGCCGTCGCTCGCGCGCGCCGACGAAGTAAACCGGCCACCGCTTCCCGACCAGCGCCGCCACCCGCGCGATGCCCGCATCCTCCCAAAATCACGCGATTTTCATTAATGTCGCATCATAACCAAGCTCGGCAAGAATTTGCGCGCTATCCGCACCGGCCACCGGGGCCGCCATGGGCTTGTCGATCACAGTCTCTGAGTATCGCGGTGCCGGTCCCGGCTGGGTCACGCCACCGACGTCGACAAATGTGCCGCGCGTAGCATTGTGCGGATGCTGTGGCGCTTCGTGCATCGACAAAACTGGCGCAAAGCAAATGTCGGTCCGTTCCATGACGGCACACCATTCGTCGCGCGATTTCGTCCGGAAGATCGCTGTCAGCTTGCTTTTAAGGGGGGCCCAAGCCGAACGATCGTGCTGTGCATCGAATGCCGGGTCATCCGCCACACCCGCAGCGGCGCGCAATAACGCATAAAATTGCGGCTCGATCGATCCGATCGATATCCATTTGCCGTCGGCGCATTCGTAGGTGTCGTAAAAATGCGCCGCACCGTCGAGCATGTTGCTGCCCGGCTGGTCCACATTCTGCCCCGCGGCGAGCAAATGCCAGCTCATCCCCGCAATAAGCGCAGACCCGTCCGTCATCGCGCAATCGATGACCTGGCCTGTGCCACCCATTTTGACCGCAAGCAGCGCGCTGACCATGCCGAACGCCAGCATCATCCCGCCGCCGCCAAAATCGCCGATATAATTGACGGGCGGCACGGGACGTTCGCCTGCGCGCCCGATGGTGTGGAGAACGCCCGAAAGCGCGATATAATTAATGTCGTGGCCCGCTGATTGCGCATAGGGGCCGAACTGGCCCCACCCCGTCATGCGGCCGTACACCAGCCTTGGATTGTCGGCGAGCAGCACGTCGGGGCCCAGGCCAAGTCGTTCCATGACGCCTGGACGATAGCCTTCGATAAGGCCGTCGGCTGTCCGGCACAGGTCGCGCGCGACGGCAAGACCTTCTGATGTCTTGGTGTTCAAGACGATCGACCTTCGGTTGCGCGACAGCGGATCACGCGGATCGAGAATACCACCCGGACGCTCGATGCGAATAACATCGGCACCGTGATCGCCAAGCATCATCCCGGCAAAAGGGGCCGGGCCGATGCCTGCAAATTCGACAATCCGAAGGCCCGATAATGGTCCGCTCATGGCTGTTCCTCAGATGTGCCCGACGCCCCCTGAACACCATCGACAGCGACATGACAAGCGCCGGCAAAGCCTTTCCGTAACGTCGCTTTTGCACCTCTTGCGCGCTCGTTTTGTTGCGCTAAGACGCCCGCCATGACACTTCCAGCAATCCTCCAGAACCTGCGCCTTCCCGTTATCGGATCGCCGCTTTTCATCGTTTCCGGCCCTGATCTTGTGATCGCGCAGTGCAAAGCCGGAATCGTCGGCAGCTTTCCGGCGCTGAACGCGCGGCCACAGGGGCTACTCGACGAATGGCTGCACCGCATTACCGAGGAATTGTCGCAGCATAACCGTGATCATCCCGATCGTCCCGCCGCACCCTATGCCGTCAATCAGATCGTGCACAAATCGAACGACCGGCTCGAAGCCGATCTGGCGACCTGCGCAAAGTGGCAAGTGCCGCTGACGATTACATCACTCGGTGCACGCGAGGATTTGAATCAGGCAGTCCATGATTGGGGCGGCATCGTGTTGCATGACGTCATCAACGACCGTTTTTCGCGCAAGGCGATCGAAAAGGGCGCAGACGGCCTTATCCCGGTGGCCGCGGGCGCCGGTGGGCATGCCGGAACGCAATCACCGTTCGCGCTGATCAGTGAAATTCGTCAGTGGTTCGACGGACCGGTCGCATTGTCGGGCGCAATCGCCAACGGATATTCGATACTCGCGGCGCAGGCCTGTGGCGCCGATCTCGCATACATCGGGTCTGCGTTCATCGCGACCGCCGAAGCCAATGCCGATGCCGCCTATAAGCAAGGCATCGTCGATGGTCGTGCGCAGGATATCGTCTATTCCGATCTCTTTACCGGCGTACACGGCAACTATTTGCGCGGATCGATCGAAAAGGCGGGGCTCGATCCCGACAATCTGCCCAAGGGCGAATATAAAACCATGAATTTTGGCCAGAGCGACAATACGCCTGCAAAGGCATGGCGTGACATCTGGGGATCGGGTCAGGGGATTGGATCAGTTTCGGAAGTCGAAACGATTGCCGACCGCGTGGATCGCCTTGAACGCGAATATCGCCAGGCAAAAATCGAACTGGATGCAAAGGTCCGTTAGAATGCTTGCGAGCCGCCTCTTGCTGATCGTCGCCGCAACGGTTGCCACGGTGTCGATCGGCGTTGCTACGCTTCGCCCAAAGAGTGAGCCAAAAACACAGCAAGCCACCCCCGCTTCGCTCGACGAAGCAATTGCTGCCGTCGAAGCGAAAGTGAAAGCCAATCCCAATGATGCCGCGGGTTGGAAAACGCTCGGCAACGGTTTTTTCGAAGCCGAACGTTTCGGAGAAGCAGCCACAGCATATCGTCGCGCCGCACAACTTGCACCCAATAGCGCCGAAAACTGGTCGAACCTTGGCGAAGCATTGGCAATGGCCACGCAAGGCAATGTCACGGCCGATGCCAAATCGGCGTTCACGAAAGCCTTTGCGCTCGACGCAAAGGATGTCCGCGCACGTTATTTTCTTGCTGTCGCCCAGGATATTGCCGGCGATCATCGCGGTGCGATTGATGCGTGGTTCAAGCTGTTGGCGGAATCCCCGGCCAACGCGCCGTGGCAACGCGAGGTCCGCGGTTTGATCGAGCGCGTTGCCGCCGAACAAAAAATCGATGTTGGCGCTCGGCTCGCAGCGCTGCCGAAACTACCAGAGCTACCGCGTGGCCCGACGGCCGATCAGGCAGCAGCGATCAAAGGGCTGCCGGCGGCTCAGCAAAATGAGATGATCGCATCGATGGTCGCCGGGCTTGCGAAGCGGCTTGAAAGCAATCCCAACGATGTCGAAGGCTGGACGATGCTGATGCGCAGCTATGCTGCGCTCGATCGAAAAGACGACGGACGGGCTGCGCTTCAGAAAGCGACGCAAGCCAATCCGGCATCGGCAAGCCAGTTGAACGCGACAGCAACCGAGCTGGGTTTACGCTGACGGTATTTGATTTCCGACGGCATTTGGGTGCATGGCCCGATCATCATGACAAGTAATTGGACACCCGCCAGCTGGACTCGCCACGACGCGCGCCAGCTTCCGACTTATCCCGATGCCGCGGCGCTCGATCGGGCGACCACAACACTGGGAAATTTTCCGCCGCTGGTTTTCGCAGGCGAGGCGCGCGACCTCACACGTGAGCTTGCGCGCGTTGCAAATGGCGAGGCTTTTTTGCTTCAAGGTGGCGATTGCGCCGAATCTTTCGCCGAATTTCATCCCAATAATATTCGCGACACATTTCGCGTGTTGCTTCAGATGGCAGTCGTCCTCACATTTGCGTCGAAGCTGCCGACGATCAAGCTGGGCCGGATGGCGGGCCAGTTCGCTAAGCCGCGCAGTGCCGAAACCGAAACGATCGACGGTGTCGAATTGCCCAGCTACCGCGGTGACATCATCAACGATATTGCGTTTGAATCAGAAGGGCGCAAGCCCGATCCACAGCGCATGGTGCAAGGTTATAATCAGTCCGCAGCGACGTTGAACCTGCTTCGTGCATTCTCAGTCGGTGGTTATGCGAACCTGCATCAGGTGCACGCCTGGACACATGATTTCATGGGTCGCAGTCCATGGACAAAACAATATCGCGACGTCGCCGACCGTATCGGCGAAGCACTTGATTTCATGAATGCTTGCGGGATCAATCCCGACACGGTGCCGCAACTGAAGGGCACGCAATTTTATACTAGCCACGAAGCACTGCTCCTTCCCTACGAGCAGGCATTGACGCGGCAGGACAGCCTGACCGGCGACTGGTACGACACATCGGCGCACATGCTGTGGATCGGTGACCGCACCCGGTTCGAGGGATCGGCGCATGTCGAATTCGTGCGAGGGATTGGCAATCCGATCGGCATGAAAGTCGGGCCCAGTCTCACGCCCGACGTCTTGTTGCGATTGCTCGATACGCTCAACCCTGCCCGAACCGCGGGCCGAATTACTCTCATCACGCGTTACGGGCACGACAAGATCGAAACAGGACTGCCGTCGCTCGTCCGTGCCGTGAAACGCGAAGGGCATCCGGTCATTTGGTCATGTGATCCGATGCACGGCAATGTCATCAAGGCAGGCAATACCGGTTATAAAACCCGGCCGTTCGAACGGATCCTTGCCGAAACGCGCGGCTTCTTCGCCGTTCACCGAGCCGAGGGCACTTATGGCGGTGGCATCCATATCGAAATGACAGGTCAGAATGTCACCGAATGCACTGGTGGCGCGGTCGATGTGACCGAACTGAGCCTGGGCGACCGATATCACACGCATTGCGACCCCCGCCTGAATGCCGCGCAGTCACTCGAACTGGCATTTCTGCTCGCCGAAATGCTCAATGCCGAAATTAAAGATCGACGGGTGGCCGCCTAGACGCTGCAATCGATTGCAGGTTGCGCAGTGCGATGGAGGTGGTAAGGCCTGGTCGTTGCGGAAATGGGGCGCTCATATGGTCACATCGTTTGAGACCCTGATTTTGTTCGGTGCGACTGGCGATCTGGCGCAGCGAATGCTTTTTCCGTCGCTCTATAATTTGCAATGCGACGGTCTGTTGCCAAATAGTTTCAGGCTCGTCGGTGCGGCGCGCTCGGCGCTCACCCGTGATGCGTTTCAGGCGCAAGTGATGGCGTCGCTGGTGCCGCTCGAGATGTTCGATGCTGCTCTCGCGCAGGCATTCGTGGATCGAATCGATTATTGCTCTGTTTCAGCTGATCGTCCGGATGATTTCGCTTGTCTTGCTGGCAAAGTTGCTGCGGTGAAAGGCAAAGGCATCGCATTCTACCTCTCGACGCCACCGTCGCTGTTTGCACCCGTTGTCGAAGGGCTGACGCGTGTCGGTCTGACCGGACCAGACACACGGATCGCGATGGAAAAGCCGATCGGGCATGATCTGCGCTCAAGTTGTGACGTCAACGCTGCCGTCGGCGCAGCATTCGATGAGGACGATATTTTCCGCGTCGATCATTATCTCGGCAAGGAGACCGTGCAAAATCTGTTGGTTCTGCGGTTCGGCAATACATTGTTCGAACCGTTGTGGAACGCGAGCCACATCGAACATGTCCAGATTACGGTTGCCGAAACCGTCGGCCTTGAAGGACGCGTGTCCTATTATGACAGCGTCGGCGCACTGTCGGATATGGTGCAAAACCACATGCTGCAGCTACTTGCGCTCGTCGCAATGGAGCCGCCAGCGAGTTATACAGCGACTGCAGTGCGCGACGAGAAAGTCAAAGTCCTCCGCTCGCTCCGCCCGATGACAGCGGCGCAAGCAGCGCATCATTCGGTGAAAGGGCAATATGGCGCTGGCGCAGTCGGTGGCCAGCCTGTCACCGGATATGCTGACGAACTCGGTAAAACTTCGAACACTGAGACATTCGTCGCTGTTAAAGCGCATCTCGACAACTGGCGGTGGCAGGGCGTCCCTTTTTATCTGAGAACTGGCAAACGTATGCCACAACGCCATTCGGAAATACTCATCCAGTTTCGGCCGGTACCGCATTCGATTTTCAAGGCCCGCGGCTCTGGCCTCGAACCGAATGCGCTCGTCATTCGTTTGCAGCCCGAAGAAGGGATCAGATTGACCGTGATGACAAAGGAACCTGGCCTCGACCGTGACGGAATCGCGATCAAAAAAGTCGGCCTTGACGTCAGCCTTTCGGACGCGTTCGCCAATTCGCGCCGTCGTATTGCGTATGAGCGGCTGTTGCTCGACCTTCTCGAAGGCGACACTACGTTATTCGTTCGCCGCGACGAAATCGAAGCGGCATGGACATGGGTCGATTCGATCCACACAGCCTGGAACGAAGCCAGCGTGACGGCCAAACCCTATACTGCGGGAACCTGGGGGCCGTCGGCCGTGATCGGCATGATCGAACGCGACGGGGCGTCGTGGCATGACTGATCTCCACCCCGTGATCCGATCGGTGACCGAACGGATCGTCGCGCGATCGGCAACGGGGCGTGATGCCTATCTTTCGCTGATGGA
>JANLWD010000169.1:0-1942 GCA_031364345.1 Sphingomonas sp. | reverse complement strand
TATGGCGACAACTGAAAGCACGGACATCGCGCAAAGCGATGACGAACATAGTGGTCACCGCATCGAAGGGAGCATCGGCAAGCTCGCGCTCGGCGCGATCGGCGTCGTTTTTGGCGACATCGGAACGTCGCCGCTTTATGCCATGAAAGAGACATTTGTTGGGCATCACCGCCTGCCAGTCGATCAACTCCATGTATTCGGCGTTCTGAGCCTCGTTTTCTGGTCGCTCATGATGATCGTTACGGTCAAATACATCATGATCGTGCTGACCGCGGACAATAAGGGCGAGGGCGGTAGCATGGCCCTGCTGGCACTGATCAATCGAAAAACCGGTGGCGGCCGACGTTCGGGATTGATCGTGATGCTGGCGGTGACTGCGACGGCGCTTTTTTTTGGCGACGCGATGATTACGCCGGCGATGTCCGTATTATCGGCCGTCGAGGGGCTTACCATCGTGCAAGCGGGACTGGCGCCGGCAGTGTTGCCCATTTCGATTGCGATTCTCGTCGGGCTTTTCATGGTTCAATCGCGGGGTACCGAAACGATCAGCCGCTACTTCGGCCCGGTCATCCTCGTCTATTTTCTGACATTGTCGCTGCTCGGCATCATCAATCTGGTCCAGCGGCCAGAGGTTTTGATGGCGCTTTCGCCTTATTACGCCTTCATGTTTTTCGCCAATGATCCGATGCTCGCGTTTCTTGCGCTAGGCTCGATTGTCCTCGCAGTCACCGGGGCAGAAGCGCTTTACGCCGACATGGGTCATTTCGGCCGTCGTCCGATTACGTTTGCCTGGCTCTGGGTGGTCGCCCCTGGCCTGATGCTGAATTACCTTGGGCAGGCCGCGTTGATGATGCGCGATCCAAGTGCTGCATCGAATCCCTTTTTCCTGATGGCACCCGAAGAATTTCGGCTTCCGCTCGTAATCCTCGCAACGCTTGCAACGATCATCGCGAGTCAGTCGATGATTACCGGCGCATTCTCGGTCGTGCAGCAGTCAGTCCAGCTGGGAATGATGCCGAGGCTGAAGATCGAACACACAAGCGCCACTGCTGCCGGTCAGATTTATGTGCCGGTGGTTAACTGGACGTTGATGATCCTCGTCCTGATGCTCGTACTGCTCTTCCAAAAGTCGAGCAATCTCGCCGCGGCTTATGGAATTGCCGTCATGGGCACGATGTTCATATCGACGATCATGATCGGGGTGTTGATGGCGCGTGTCTGGCACTGGCCGACCTGGCGCGTGGTGCTGGTGATCGGTGTGTTTCTCGTCATCGACGGTGCATATCTCGCATCGAATTTGATCAAGGTCCCTGAAGGGGGGTGGCTTCCCTTGCTCGTCGCGGCGATCATTTTCGTTCTGCTGACAACCTGGGCGACGGGACGCGCGCTCATGATGGCGCGTCTTCGCGAGGCTGCCATGCCGATCAAGGTTTTCATCTCGTCAGCGGCAAGCTCTGCCACGCGCGTGCCCGGAACTGCCGTTTTCATGACGTCGACGCCCGAAGGCGTGCCGCATGCGCTGCTCCACAATCTGAAGCATAACAAAGTACTACACGAACGGATCATCCTGCTCACGGTCAAAATTGCCGACATGCCCTATGTCGAAGACGACACAAGGTGCCGTCTCGAAGACCTAGGCGAGGGATTTCACCGGCTTGTGATCAAATATGGTTTCATGCAGGAGCCCGACGTGCCCGCCGCATTGGCACGGCTCACTGGCTGCGGCCCTGCTTTCAAAATGATGGACACAAGCTTTTTCCTCGCGCGGCAAACGCTGCTGCCGTCTTCGCGCCCTGGCATGGCGATCTGGCGCGAAAAGCTGTTCGCCTGGATGCTGCGGAATGCGGAAAGTGCCATGGAGTTTTTCCGGCTGCCGACAAATCGCGTTGTTGAACTTGGCAGTCAGGTCGAAATTTAATCTAGAATACCGGTTTGGATCGTG
>JANLWD010000155.1:0-3327 GCA_031364345.1 Sphingomonas sp. | reverse complement strand
ATGCGTCGCGAGGCGATGGTGTCGACAAGCTCCATCAAGGGTGTCTCGGGACGAACCGAGATAATCGTGTTGCCCTTTTCACGAAGGATCGTTGCGACGGTCATTTATTGATTTCCTGACATGCTCCACGCCAATTAAGCGCAAGAATAGCTGAATGAATACATGGTTTCAAGGATCGCTAAAGTCGGGAAGTGTCTCCGTTTGAATTTGCATCGTCGCGATTGTTGTACGGGCCGCGGACCCGAACGACCCGTGCCGTCGCGTCGATCTTTGCTGTAATATCGTTGAGCGACCAAAGCAGGTCGGTTTTGCCCGCGAGCGGATTGACCCAACTATCCGGCTGCTCCGTCAAGAGCGCGACACGTGTCGATGCCATTTCGGCGGCTGAAGTTGACAAGACTTGGCCTGGGCCTGGGTCTGAGTCTGGCGTCCAGCATTCAATCAACGGCCGAAGCTATGCGGCAAAACTACCGAAACAGGAGCCGAACCGAAGGTTCGATTTTAGCCAAATTTGGTTCCCATTTTCGGAATCTGTGGGGTAGAATTTGGGGTAGAACTTTCAGATTCGCCTAATTTCTTCGATAGAACTGGTAACTTAGGGCTTCACATCGGTGGAAGCCCTGCCACCATCGCTGCGTGATCGTTTGACGGGTTTTCACGCTGGTGGAGCTGAGCGGAATCGAACCGCTGACCTCGTCATTGCGAACGACGCGCTCTACCAACTGAGCTACAGCCCCGCACCATGGCGAGTGCAGCGCTCCTAACGCCCGATTTGGCGCGATGCAACGCCTTGCGCACAGTCAGTTTCGGTTTAGGACCGGCGCGACGACGAATTCGGGAGATATGATCATGGCGCGCGCATGGACTTTGAAATCGCGGCCGCACGGGATGCCGGTTGCGGACAATTTCGAACTGAAGGAATTTTCCAGGTCGCCGCTGACCAGCGGGCAGATTCGCGTTGCCAACAGCTGGCTGTCAGTCGACCCGTACATGCGCGGCCGGATGAACGACGTCAAAAGTTACGTCCCGCCCTTTGCCATCGGCGAAGCAATGACCGGCGGCGCAATCGGCACTGTCACCGAAAGCATGGCCGATGGTTATGCCGTCGGCGACATCGTTATGCACATGATGGGCTGGCGCGATGAAGCCGTCATCGACATCGGTGAAAGCGGTGCCGCGGCGGCAAATAAACTGCCCGCAACTGCGCTGCCGATCCAGACGTTCCTGCACAATATGGGGCTGACCGGTGCGACGGGCTATTTCGGGCTGCTCCATACTGCGGCGGCAAAAGCCGGCGACATCGTGTTCGTATCCGCAGCGGCCGGGGCCGTCGGATCGGCTGTCGTCCAGATTGCCAAGGCCAAGGGCATGACCGTCATCGGTGCCGCAGGCGGCGCGGACAAATGCGCCTGGGTCCGCGAAATCGGTGCGGATGCCTGTGTCGATTACAAAGCGGGCCCCGTCCTGCCGCAACTTATCGCCGCAGCCCCCAAAGGCATCGATGTTTATTTCGACAATGTCGGCGGCGAACATCTCGATGCCGCATTGGCGACCGCTCGGCTGAACGCGCGCTTTGCGATCTGCGGCGTCATCGATGTGTATAACAGCGGGGCGCCGATGGCGCTGAAATATTTCGCTCGCGTGATCGGCATGCGGATCCGCATCGAAGGGCTGCTGTTCAACGATTTTCTGCCGCAAATGGGCACATTCATGGCGGACGCAGGCGCAATGATTGCGGCCGGGCAGCTTACGGCGCGCGAAACGGTTTATGACGGCCTCGACAAGGCACCCGATGCGTTCATGGGGCTGTTCTCGGGTGCGAATATGGGCAAGATGCTCGTCCGGCTTTAAGCACAAGGGAATGACGACATGACCGATTCCGTAGCAGTAACGTCGCGACGTGCATTTGTGACTGGCCTTGCCGCGACGACCGCAGCGATGACGACGCCCGGTGCCGCATTTGCCGCCGTAAAGCGTCGTGCCGCCGCCGCGTCACCCGCGACGTCGATGCTTGCGACCTTTGCCGACGAATTGCTGGCGCTCAGCCCGCGTGGCGCAACGGCGCTCGGTCTCGACACCGGTAAGCGCGCCGGACTGCGCGCGATGCTCGACGATGCGGGCCCGGCGGGTCGTGCCAAAGCGGTTGCGCAGATGGCATCGATGCGCAAACGGCTCGCAACGATCAATCACGAAACGCTGTCACCGGCGCAGCATCTGCAAGTGATGACAGTCGATTATGCCGCCGAGCGTGGTCAGGACGGCGCAAAATTCGGCTATGGCGGCGGCGCGACCGATGGCTTCAACGGCGGCGCGACTCCTTACGTCATTACACAGCAGAACGGCGCGCTAACAGGCATTCCCGAATTTCTGAATTCGCAGCATCCGGTCAAATCGGCGGCCGATGCCGAAGCCTATTTGGCGCGCATCGCAGCGCTTAGCCGGGTGCTCGATCAGGAGACGGCGCAGCTACGCGACGACGCGGGCAAAGGCGTGATGCCGCCGGCATTCGTCGCAAGCAATGCGCTGGGCCAGTTACAGGGATTTCGCGCCGTCGCGGCCGCCGAACAGCCAATGGTCGATTCGCTTGCCAAGCGCGCGAAGGCAGCCGGGCTGGCGGGCGACTGGGCAGCGCGCTGCACCAAGGCCATCGAAAGCGTCGTCTATCCCGCGCTCGACCGGCAGATTGCGGCGTTTGCCGAATCGACCAAATCGGCGCCTATGACCGCGGGCGTTCAGCGGTTGCCCGATGGCGAGGCCTATTATGCTTACGGCCTGCGTCTCGGCACGACGACGACACTCAGCGCCGATGAAATCCACAAGACCGGCCTTGCGCAAAATGCCGAGATCAAAGCCAAGATCGATGCGATCCTGATTTCGCAGGGTATGACCAACGGGACCGTTGGCGAACGGGTCGTCGCGCTCAACAGCGACCCGCGCTTTCTATTCCCCGACGACGATGCCGGACGCGCTCAGCTGATTGCTTATATAAAAGGCAAGATCGCGGCGCAGCGGGCCTTGATGCCACGCATTTCGCACATAGCGATGAAAGCACCGGTCGACGTCAAGCGCGTACCCCCGGATATTCAGGATGGCGCAGCGCTCGGTTACATGAATTTCGCATCGCTCGATGGCACGCGTCCGGCGATTTACTATGTGAACCTGAAAACGACCAAGCTGTGGCCGAAATACCAACTGGCTTCGCTGTCGGCCCATGAAGCGCTGCCCGGCCACGCTTGGCAGGGTGCCTATCTTGCCGAATATCGTGACCGTATTCCGATGATTTCGTCGATGATGGGGTTCAACGCGTTCGTCGAAGGCTGGGCGCTC
>JANLWD010000136.1:0-14029 GCA_031364345.1 Sphingomonas sp. | reverse complement strand
TGCTGCATCAGGCAGTCGGGGCACTGCTCGTGGCCAGCATTGCCTGGGGATCGCACAGCATCGGTCGGGCAGGCATCAGCCGGGCGGCGCGTTCGTGACGGATCAGGTGCCGATCGGCAGTGGTTTCGGCATGCGTTCGACAGCGGCCGAAGTCGTCGCGGGAATCGATCTGTCGGGCAAGACCGCGCTGGTAACGGGCGGCTATTCGGGGCTGGGTCTCGAGACCGTACGAGCGCTGGCGGGGGCGGGTGCCGATGTCATTGTCGGTGCGCGGCGACCCGATGCGGCGGCGGCCGATCTGGCTGGCATCGACAATGTCACGATCCTGACGCTCGACCTTGCTGATCCGGCCTCGATCGACGCATTTGCAACCGATGTCGCGATGCATACGCTCAGGATCGACATTCTTGTCAACAATGCGGCGATCATGGCCAACCCGCTGACACGCGACGCGCGCGGATATGAAAGCCAGTTTGCGACCAATCATCTTGGCCATTTTCAAATGACAGCGCGGTTGTGGCCGTTGTTGAAAGCGGCAGGGTCGGGAACGCGTATCGTCGCGGTGTCGTCGATCGGTCATGCGCGGGGCGGTCTCGACGTCGACGATGTCAATTTCGAGCAGCGCGAATATCAGAAATGGACGGCCTATGCGCAGGCCAAATCGGCGAATGCACTGTTCGCGCTGCGCCTCGACGCGCTGGCGGCGCCGTTTGGGATTCGCGCGTTTTCGCTTCACCCCGGCGGGATTAAGACGCCGTTGCAACGCTATCTGACGATGGACGAACAGATTGCGTTGGGCTGGTACAAGCCCGACGGGTCGCTGATCGATATTTTCAAGACGACTGAACAGGGCGCGGCCACTAGCGTCTGGTGCGCAACGTCGCCGATGCTTGATGGCAAAGGCGGCGTTTATTGCGAGGATTGCGACATCGCGCCGATGTGGGTCGAGGGCATGTCGCCTTATTCAGGCGTGCGACCACACATCACTGATCGCGAATTGGCGGCAAAGCTGTGGACGCTGTCGGAATCAATGACCGGAGTGACGTTCGACGCGGTTTGATTCAGCGAAGCTGAGCATCGATGATGCCCGTGATTTCGGCGATGACCGGTCGCCCGTCGATATTCTTTGGAAGCAATGCCGCGACGCTATGGTCGTCGACATAGGCAATCCACGCGGGATTGCCGGTGGCGTCGCGACCTTCGCCAACGCCGCGGACACCGGCCATTCCCATGATCTGTGCTTCGGCAGTTCGTCGTGCGGGGCTGACTTGCGCCCCCGGATTGTAAATAACCGGACCTGCGTCGCCGAACGGGGTATCACTGCTGCTCATCACATTAACTCCTGCGAGGCCGGCCGATGCCGGCCCCGCCTCGTGAATTAGGTATAAAGGTTAATGTCGAGCGCCGAAAGCACGCGCCCGATTTTATTCGCAAAGGTCAGGCCGCCACCACCGGCATATAACAGGCCGACCGGCGCGCGACGCGCATCCCATGTCCAGATCAGCGAACCCGAATCGCCGCCCGCGCTGAATGGCTGATTGGCGTTCAGCCCGCGGATCGTGATCTGGTCGCGGAAGTTGGCGACGCCGGGCGCGCCGTGATTGACCCGGATTGACGCGCTCGTGTCGATGATGCGTCCGGCGGTGAGTTGCGTTGTCCGTCCCGATTTGCCGACGATCATGCCAAGCGCCGGAGCGACCGGAATGCTGCCGGTCCGGAAATAGGCCCAGCTGCCGCCCGAACGATAGATTTGCTCGCGCCGCACCCGGTCGGGCCAGCACCAGCCCGTCGCGCAATCGACGAAGTTCACACCGGCCGCCGAAAAATTGATCGGCACCCATTGTTCGAGCAGAGCAATGCGATCAGCCGGATTCGACCCGCCGTCATAAGCGCCCTGTTGCAAAAGGTTGTCGCCGACAGCGGCTGCGTTCGAATTGGCGAACACATGATTATTCGACAAGGCAAGCAGGCGGTTGATTCGAGCACCGCTGCGGCCGCGCGCCAGAGCGCCAAGAGTGCCGGCCGTGATCCGGAAATGCCCGGTCGAAATGCCGCATGGTGCGGGACGTTCGCGGTGGCGGTGCGGTTGTGCGTCGATGATGCCGCTGACGATCACATTTACTTTTTGCGCATCGTCGCTGACCGCGTGTGCGCTGTAATTGTCGACCAGCATTCCCTTGACCTCGTCCATGTTCATGGGTTCGCTTACATAGACGTTGAGGACGGGTGCGCCCGGTCCCGCAGGCCCGACACTTTCGAAGTCACGGTGCGCGGCACCGATACCGACACCGACAATCAGCGAGCCGCTGCCAGAACCGCTCGACATTGCCGAGGCTGCCGGATCGCTGCCTGCAAAAATCTGGCGTTCGAGGTCGGCCTTAAGCTGCAGCAGATCATTGTCGACACCGAACGATGCCGCAGCATCCTGATCGGCATCATAACTGTCGTCGCTGCTGCCCATATTGTCGTCGCTGGGAGGGGCAAGGAAATCGGACGATCCACCGCCTGACGACTGGCGGCCGGCATTTTCGTCGACGGGTTCATCGAATCTGGGCGCATTGCCCGAGGATTTATTTTTAGAATTCGCCATCTCAACTCTCCATATGTTCGGGGGAAACATAAGTTATCGTTGGCGACCGAGTTCATCAGTAATACTCGATTTCGTCAATAATGAGGCAAATCGCCGTTAATCAAGTATAGACGATAAAGATACATTTTGGTTACGCGAACGTAACTATTGTTAATAACATAAGAGTCAATTATTTCGTACGAAAATACAAATTGACTGTTACGTTATTGACTCCGATGTCAACTCGATGACATTTTTGATTGATCATGACTGTATGCAGTGCGGCTCCGTCGATACGGCGCGGGCGATATCTGAGATGGTCGCGGAAAGGCCGGGCCGACCGTTATTGGTGATCCGGTATCTTGATACCCGTCAGCAAAGCCGCCCATTGCTTGACTTTATTCGTTATCGCTTACAAACGCATGAGATCGACGCCGCTCCGCATCCGGGGCGGCGCGCTTCGTTATAGAGGTCTGCGCCCGTGAAGGCACTTATGAAAACCACCAAGGCTGCAAAGCCGCATGAGGTGGAAAAGCAATGGCATTTGATTGATGCCGATGGTCTCGTCGTTGGCCGTGTGGCGACGATCGTCGCTAACATCCTGCGTGGAAAGCACAAGCCGAGCTACACCCCGCACGTCGATTGCGGTGACAATGTCATCATAATCAATGCCGAGAAAGTGCGCTTCACCGGCAAGAAGATGACCGATAAAATCTATTACAAGCATACCGGGCATCCCGGCGGAATCAAGGAAACGACGCCTGCGAAAATCCTCGAAGGCAAGTTTCCCGAACGCGTTCTCGAAAAGGCCGTCGAGCGGATGATCCCGCGCGGACCGCTTGGCCGCGATCAGATGCGCGCCCTGCGCATCTACAAGGGCACCGAACATCCGCACACCGGGCAAACGCCCGCCGTCCTCGACATCGCGTCGATGAACCGCAAGAACAAGGCAGGCGCATAATGGCCGAAACTCCCGAAACATCCGACAATCGTCAGTCGCTTGCCGATCTGGCTGCGCTGACCGGGGCGCCTGTCCCCGCTGCGATTACTGCGCCTGATGCCCCGACGTCGGAAACGACTGACCATATCGTTGCGCCGGTTTCGAATGAACCTGTCCGCGAACCGATGCCGCTTCGTGAAGCGATCATCGATGCTCAGGGTCGCGCCTATGCAACGGGCCGCCGCAAGGATGCGGTTGCCCGCGTCTGGATCAAGCCGGGCAGCGGCAAGATCGTCGTCAACGGTCGCGATCAGGAAGTTTACTTCGCGCGCCCGACGCTTCGGCTTGTCATCAGCCAGGCCTTCGAAGTCGCTGACCGCGTTGGCGGTTACGACGTTGTCTGCACGGTCAAGGGCGGCGGGCTTTCGGGGCAGGCCGGTGCCGTGCGCCACGGCATTTCGCAAGCGCTGACCAAGTTTGAGCCGGTGCTGCGGGCGCCAGTCAAAGCAGCCGGATTCCTGACGCGCGACAGCCGCGCAGTCGAGCGCAAGAAATATGGCAAGGCCAAAGCGCGCAAGAGCTTCCAGTTCTCCAAGCGTTGAGCCTGCGTCATTCGCATTAAAAAAACGGCGGTTCCCTTTACGGGTGCCGCCGTTTTTTGTGATGGCTTCATATTGGCGATTTGGTGCAACGCCGCATTTTCGGTATAGCAGCGCTCAGAGGTTCAATGATGCTGACTTCGACGGCCGATTCGCAAAGCCGCGCGGCAATGGCGCAGCTGCTTGCGGAAAATGAGGGGTTGCGTGCTGCACTCGATGCGATGCGCGCGCGCGTCGAGGAACTCGAGCGGCTTGCCGACAGTGATACGTTGACCCCGCTGCCCAACCGGCGCGTGTTCGTGCGCGAGGTCGAACGTGTCGCACGGCAGGTCGCGCGTTACGCAACGCCCGCGGCAGTGATGTTCGTCGACGTCAACGCACTGAAATCGATCAACGACGCCCACGGCCATCAGGCGGGTGATGCCGCGCTGATCCACGTCGCAGCAATCCTGAAACGCGAAGTGCGTGCGACCGACGTCGTGGCCCGGATCGGCGGCGATGAGTTCGGCTTGCTGCTCGATCATCTCGATGCCGAAGCCGCGGCAACGAAGGCACTTTCGCTGGTCACGGTTCTCGCCAACGAACCGCTGGATCTCGGTGCGCGCAGGCTGCCCGTGGGCCTTGCCGTCGGCCTAACGATGATCCGCGCCGAAGATAGCGTCGACGCCATTCTCGCGCGTGCCGACGCCGACATGTATGCGACCAAAGCGGCTCAGCGCTCGCTCAAATAATAACGGTCGCGCGCCGTAAGGTCGTCGGCGAGTTCATAGACGATCGGTTGCCCCGTCGGGATTTCGAGTCCCGAAATGTCGGCATCCGAAATGCCCGACAAATGCTTGACGAGTGCGCGCAGCGAATTGCCGTGCGCCGAAATGATGACGCGTTTGCCGTTGCGCAATTCGGGCGCGATCCGGCTTTCCCAACAGGGCAGAACCCGTGCGATCGTGTCTTTCAGGCTTTCAGCGGAAGGTATCGCGATACCAGCGTAACGACGATCGGCCGACAGATCGTAGGGGCTTCCTTGAACGAGCACCGGCGGCGGGACGTCAAAACTGCGCCGCCATATCTTGACCTGATCCGCGCCGTGCTTTGCCGTGGTTTCGCCTTTGTCGAGGCCAGTCAGGCCGCCATAATGACGTTCGTTCAGCCGCCAGTCCTTTTCAACAGGCAGCCACAGCCGTCCCATCGCTTCGAGCGCAAGGTTCAGCGTCTTGATCGCGCGCGTTTGAAGCGAGGTGAAGCACAAGTCGAAATCCAAGCCTCTCGCGGCGAGCAACGCGCCTGCTGCACGTGCTTCGCCGATGCCTTTTTCGGTCAGGTCGACATCCCACCAGCCGGTAAAGCGGTTTTCGAGATTCCAGGTCGACTGACCGTGGCGGATAAGGACGAGCATTGGCATGTGGCAGGCAATCTCCGGTCGGAATCGCGCTCGTTTAAGACGGTTTTCGTTCGAATGTAAGTTGGCTATGGCGCGCGCATGATCACACGGGCGCTCGCATTTCTTTGTCTTGTGCTGGCAACCGCGCCCGCCGCGGCATGGTGGGAATATGGGCATGAAACGACTGCGGCAATTGCGTATGCCAAGGTAAAGCCAGCAACACGTATGGCGATCACGCGGCTGTTGCGGCAAAGCGCGGCGCTCGACACGCCGACATGTCCGGCGCGGACAATCGAGCAGGCAAGCGTCTGGCCCGATTGTATCAAGGGGCTGCGCGACCGGTTCAGTTACCAGAACAGCTGGCATTATCAGAATGTCGATATCTGCAAACCGTTCGACCTGACCGTCGCATGCAGGGACGGAAATTGCGTATCGGCGCAGATCACGCGCAATGCCAAGTTGCTGGCCGATGTGAAACTGCCGCCGCGCGAACGGATCATGGCGCTTGCCTTTCTCGTGCATTTCGTGGGCGATCTGCACATGCCATTGCACGCGGGCGACCGCAGCGACCGTGGCGGCAATGACCTGAAAGCCGCTTATGGCATGTTCGCGGGCGCGCGGACCAATTTGCACAGTCTCTGGGATGGTTATCTTGCCGAACGCGCGATCTCGACGCCTCCCTCGCTCATCACCGAAACGCGCGCCGACATGGCAGCGGGCAGCGTCGATGACTGGAGCCGTGAAAGCTGGGCGGTCGCGCGCGACTCGGCTTACACGGTGGCACTGGGCGATCCGTGTGGTCCCAAGCCCGCGCGCGCCGTGCTCGACGATGCCAAAATCGCAGAACTCGTGCCCGTCACGCGGCAGCAGATTGCGCGCGGCGGAATGCGGCTCGCGCGGTTGCTCGACGAAGCGCTCGATTAAGTTTTCGGTCGTCCGCGTTTGGGCCTCTCACTCACCGCGACCTTTACCCCGCGCCGTGTCAGTGCTTCGCGTAACAGGTATTCGATCTGCGCATTCACACTGCGCAAGTCGCCCGCCGCGGTGCGCTCGACGGCTGCATGAAGCGCGGGGTCGAGGCGCAGGGGAAAGGCGCGACGGTCGACCATTTTACTGGTAAAGCGAGCCGGTATTGACGATCGGCTGCGTATCGCGTTCGCCGCACAGGACAACCATCAGGTTCGAGACCATCGCCGCGCGGCGTTCGTCATCGAGTTCGACAACTTTCTTTTCGGAAAGCATCGTCAGCGCCATCTCCACCATGCCGACCGCACCTTCGACAAGCGTCTTGCGCGCCGCGACCACGGCTTCGGCCTGCTGGCGACGGAGCATCGCACTGGCAATTTCCTGGGCATAGGCAAGATGCGTGAAGCCGCATTCGTCGACGCTGATCCCGGCAACACTCAAGCGTTCGGTCAGTTCGGCGCGCAACTCGTCCCCGACCTGATCATGATTGCCACGCAGCGTGATTTCCTGATGTTCGAAGTCGTCATAGGGATAGCGCGATCCGATCGTGCGCACGGCCGCTTCGATCTGGACCATCACGAATGCCTTGTAATCATCGACATCGAATAGCGCCTGTGCGGTGTCGGTCACGCGCCAGACGACTTGTGCTGCCATCTCGATGGGATTGCCGCGCAGGTCGTTGACCTTGATCTTGTCCGAAATCAGGTTGTTGGCACGTGCCGATATTTTGGTTTTGCCGTACCAAGGGAGAACCCAGCGCAGGCCGGTCGACCGGTCGGTCCCCTTGTAACTGCCGAACAGGGTAATCGCCGCTGCCTGATTGGGTTGCAGCATGTAAAAACCACTGATGATCAGCATGAACGCGATCATTGCGAGCAGCGCGATGACACCGTTCCACAATCCGCCGGTGTCGCGCGCCAGCATCGTGATTTGCGTCAAGCCGACCACGATCGCGACGAGACCGAGAACCAGCATCAAATAACCGCTGTTCGTCGATGCCACGCTCTCACGGCTTGCATTCAGCGCATTGTTGTTTGCGCGATCGGTCATGGCATTCTCCTTTAATATAATATCATAATTATATCGCTCTCAAAGAAAGGCAAGGATTTTTCGTCGTGCGCATGGACCGCTGGCTCAGGGCGTGCTTTGATCGAAGAAGGCAATGGAGAAGCAGTCGTGGCGACAATCGAAACCGATTATCTGGTGATCGGCGCAGGTGCAGTCGGGCTGGCGTTCGCCGATACGCTGATTGCCGAGACCGATGCGCGCGTCACGATCGTCGACCGGCACGGCAAGCCCGGCGGGCATTGGAATGATGCCTATTCATTCGTCGCGTTGCACCAGCCGTCGGCATTTTATGGCGTGAATTCGGTCCCACTCGGCAGCGGGCGCAAGGACGTGATCGGCGTAAACGAGGGCATGTACGAGCTTGCGTCGGGCCCCGAAGTCAGCGGCTATTTCGATACTGTCATGCGCCAGCATTTGTTGCCGAGTGGTCGTGTCGACTATTTCCCGATGTCCGATTATCGCGGTGATGGCCGTTTCATCTCGCTTTTGTCGGGCGAAGAAACCCGTGTCGAGGTTCGCAAGAAGACTGTCGATGCGACTTATTACGGAACTACTGTCCCTTCGACGCACAAGCCAAAATTTGCCGTGGCCGACGGCGTGCGGCTGGTCACACCCAATGCGCTGCCCGATCTGTGGCAGCGCGAGGGCGCCCGGCCCGGTCAATATGTAATCGTCGGTGCGGGAAAAACGGCAATGGACGTTGGCGTCTGGCTGATCGGATCAGGCGCAGCGCCCGAATCCATCTGCTGGGTCGTGCCACGTGATTCGTGGCTTATGGCGCGCGAGCGAATCCAGCCGGGCATCGAATTTTTCGAAGCGACGATCGGTGCGCAGGCTGACCAGATCGAAGCCTTTGCCAATGCGGAGACAGTCGAAGCATTGTTCGAGCGTCTCGAGGCGATCGGACTGATGACGCGCATCGACCCGAATGTGACACCGTCCATGATGCACTATGCAACGATTTCGTGCGGCGAAATCGCGTCTTTACAGCGTATCAAGAATGTCGTTCGCCGAGGCCATGTTCGCGCGATCGAGGCAAGCGGACTGATTTTCGACAGCGGCAAATTCAATGTCGATGCGAGCGCGCTTTATATCGATTGTACTGCATCGGCCGTCGAAAAACGTCCAGCCGTTCCGATCTTTCAGGATGGCATGATCGTTCCGCAACTCGTCCGGGCACCGCAACCGACATTCAGCGCTGCACTCGTTGCCTATGTGGAGGCCCATTACGACGACGATGCGAAAAAGAACGCACTATGTGCGACGGTGCCATTCCCCGATGGCATCGAGCTCTTCCCGGCCACGAATATCGTCAATATGATGAATCAAGTCCGGTGGGGACAGGAGCCGAAATTGCGCGACTGGATTCGCAGCAGCCGCCTCGACGGCTTTGGCAAGGTCATTGCCGCTGCTGATATGAATGATCCGATCAAATCTGCGATACTGGCCAAAATCCAGGCGAACGGAATGGCAGCGGTGACGAACTTGCAAAAGCTCGCAGCAATGGCTTAGCCGTTATTGCACCGTAACCGTGACCGCGCGGCGATTTTTCGCAAAGGCATCTTCGTCCGATCCGGTCGCTTCGGGACGTTCCTTGCCATAGCTGACGGTGGTGATCCGCGCAGTCGAGACACCCAGCGCGACAAGCGCATTTTTCGTGGCGTTAGCGCGCCGTTCGCCGAGCGCCAGATTATATTCGCGGGTGCCGCGTTCGTCACAATGCCCCTCGATCGTGATGCGTTTGTCGGGATAACGCGTGAGCCAGGTCGCTTGCGACTGGAGCGTTGCCTGATCGGGGCCATCGACATCGGATGAATCGGTGTCGAAGAAGATGCGATCGGACGCAACGGTTGCGACGAAATCCTCCTGGCTTCCCGGGACGACGCCGTTGCCGGTGTTCGTCGGTGCGGTAACCGGGCCGGTCGTGTCGACCGGTGCGGGCGGAAGTTCTTTCGGCGGCTTTTTGGCACAAGCGCCGAGCGCGAACAGCGAAGCAGTAATCATCAGTGTTGTGGTGGCGCGCATCATGGTCATCCTTTCAGTGCGTATTTTTACGGAAGCAGCGGGCCCCATGTCGGGTCCGATCCACCGACCGAAGCAGGGATAGGCAAGCGTCTTTCGTTTACGCCACTCAGGTCAACTTGCCACAGTGATGACTTGCCGCCGCGGCCTTGCGAGGTGCGGAAAAACTGGACGACGCGGCCGTTGGGTGACCAGGTCGGCGCCTCGTCCTGCCAACTATTTGTCAGTAAACGTTCTCCGCCACCCGACGGGCTCATCACACCAATGCGGAAATTGCCCGCGATCTTGGTGAACGCGATCAGGTCACCGCGCGGCGACCATTCGGGTGTTGCGTGACGTCCGCCGCCAAAGCTGATCCGTTGCTGGTTCGAACCGTCGGCGTTCATCACGTAAAGCTGTTGCGAGCCCGACCGGTCGCTTTCAAATACGATGCGTTTGCCATCGGGCGAAAAGCTTCCCCCAACGTTGATGCCCGGCGAATTGGTCAGGCGGCGTGGCGTGCCGCCGCTTGCGGGGATTGCGTAAATGTCGGTGTTTCCCGCAATCGCCATCGAATAAAGGATCGTGCGACCGTCGGGCGACCAGCGCGGTGCAAACGCCGCCGATCCGCCCTCGGTAACCAGCCGCTGTTTGCCGGTGCCGATGTCGTACACATAAATACGCGGGCGTTTGCCGGCATAGCTGAGATAAACGATCGATTTGTAATCGGGTGAAAAGCGCGGCGTGAGGACGATGTTCTGGCCACTGGTCAGAAAGCGGTGGTTCGCACCGTCCGAATCCATGATGGCAAGGCGCTTGACGCGGTTCTCCTTGGGGCCGGTTTCGGCGATATAAGCGACGCGGCTGTCGAAAAACGGACTCTCGCCCGACAAGCGTCCGTAAATCGCATCGGCACATTTGTGCGCCGCTCGCCGCCAGTCGCGCGCCGCAATCACATAGCCCGCTCGCGTCAGTTCGGATTTCAGCGCGACATCATAAAGATAACATCCGACCGTGACCTGCCCGTCGCCGTTTGCGCGGACGAACCCTTGCACAAGTGCCGCCGCGCTGCTCCAGCGGCCGAATGCAGGCGCTGTCACTTCGGGAAAGCTGACGGCACCGATGCCCGACGGGCCGAGCGGCTTGAACAGCCCTGAACCGCGTAAGTCGGACGCAACGACTTCGGCAATCTGACGACCGAGCGCATCGGTCGATCCGGCATCGGTCGGCACGCTTTGCGGCGTCGGCATGACGGGGACCGCGATCACGACATCGGCCGTCGTTCCGCCGACGACGTCGACTTCGATTGCGGTACTGGCGGATGGCGCGGATGCCTGAGGCGCAGTTGGCGCGGGTGCGGGCGTCTGCGCAAATGCCGCGCCGGCAAGGGCACCGACCAATGATGCGCAACAACGGAAGATCTTCAAATGCATATCCCTCTCGCCTACCCCGGCAATTTATAGTTCAGCGTAATGTTCTTCCAACCATTGTCGTACAGTTCGGGCGGAAGCTCGAACGGTGAACATTGAACGAAGGCGGCCTTCGCGAGTTCCGCAACACGGTTGCCATAGCGCGCATTGTCGTCGTCGTTTACCTGGCTGATGACGGTCGGATTGGCGGCAAAGCTGCCGTCGCGATTCATCCGCAGGTTGAATTTGGTCCTGATCCGTTCGGCACCGGGTCCGGGCGTCGCGATCCGGTCGGCGCATGGTTGCACCTGCCGGACGATCGCGGCGGCAATGCTCGAAAGCTGCGTCGCGCCGACGGCGGCGACACGCGGTGCCTGTGACGCGCTGGTCGATGGTGCCGCCGTCAGTCCTTTGCGGAAATCGTCGCCAAGCATCGAGCCGCGCGCGGGCGCAACCGGTGGCTTGGCTGCTGTCCGCGTCGCTGGCGTTTTTGGTGCAGCAACGGGCTTTGGCTTGGCCGATGCTGTGGGCACCGATTTCGGTGCGGGCTTGGCAACGGGCGCTGGCGTCGGCGGCGCGACGGCTTTGGGTTCGACGGGCGCGGGTGGCGGGCGCACCGGGTCCGGTGGTGACGGCGCCGTTGTTTCTTCAGGCGGCCCGACTGTGGGTGCCACACTTTGCGCCGGCGCGACTGTTGGCATTTCGGGCGCGGTGTCGACGCGGCCAAGCTTGTCGACCAGTTGCACGTCCATCGGCTGCGGCGCGACCGGCGGCTTCGTCTGCGTCGCAAAGAGGCCGAGCGACAGGATCGTGAAAACGGCAACATGGCCCGCCACGGAAATTCCAAATCCGGTCTGTTCGGCGCGCTCCATCAGGGATTGACCGCGACCAGCGCGATGCGGTTCAGCCCGGCACGGTTCAATTCGCCCATCACGGCCATGACGCGTCCGTAATCGAGCGCCTTGTCGGCGCGCAGGAACACCTGCGGCGGCTGCTCACCACCGCGCGCGGCCAGACGCGAAAGCATGTCGGGCAGGACAGTCGTTGCCACTTCGGCATCGCCCACGAAAATGCGGCCTGCTGCGTCGAGCGAGATCGTGACGGGTTTCTGATCCTGATCGAGCGCTTTGGCCCGCGCATCGGGGAGGTTGACCGCAACGCCCGCCGTCAACAGCGGTGCCGTGACCATGAAGATGATCAGCAGCACCAGCATGACGTCGACCATCGGCGTCACGTTGATTTCTGCCATCGGCGCTCGGCGATGACGGCTGCGTCCGGAAGGAAGCTGGATGCTCATGACGCGCGATCGAGTTCGCGGCTGAGCGTGGTATGAAATCCGTCGGCAAAGCGTCCGAGCCGCGCCTCGAGCCGGTTCAGCCGGTGCCCGAACCGGTTGTAGGCGATGACCGCAGGAATGGCCGCGAACAGACCGAGTGCCGTTGCAAACAATGCCTCGGCAATGCCGGGTGCGACTACCGCGAGCGAGGTGTTCTGCGCCGCGGCGATGCCCGTAAAACTGCGCATGATGCCCCATACAGTGCCGAACAGGCCGACGAACGGAGCAACGGCACCGACCGTCGCTAGCACATTCAGCCGGTCCGACAACCGGTCGATCTCGGCAGCGATCGTCGATGACAAAACCGTCGACAGCCGTGACCGGGTCGCGTCCTTGTCAATCGGTTTCACGCGTGTCGACGCACGCCACTCGGCAAAGCCGGCCTGGAAAATCTGTGCACTGGGCACTTTCGACGCCTGGTGACTGCGTGCGAAATCCTCGACATCGTCGGCTTTGACGAATTCGCGCTCGAACGTCTCGCTGTCGCGGGCAGTCTTGCCGAGGGCAAGCCATTGGCCGATGATAATCGTCCAGGTCCAGATGCTTGCGAGCAGGAGCGATATGATCACGCCCTTCACGATGATGTCCGCCTGAAGAAATAGCGCAACCGGGCTGAGCGTGGCGGCATCGGTCATTAGCGTCGAGCTGTTCATAATTTTCCCATGAAGGCCAAGCGGGCGGTGTAGCTGCGACCAACCGTTGAGGGAATCCCCCTGAACCGTGCATTGCGCGGCCCGTCGCGCCGACGCTGCGATTGACCGCCCTTGTGTGAGGGCGGATAGGGGTGGCGATGGGGTATCCGGTCTTTCGCCTTGGCGCATTCGCCGCTCTATGCCTGCTGGTGGCGGGGCCGGTGAGCGCCGCCGACGATGCCGACAACAGCAATTTTACGGTGGTGGAGAGCGACAACGCAATCATCCCGCCGCCGTCCGAAGAAGCTCTGGTTTTCACGGGACAGGATGAAAAACCGCTCACGCCGCCGCGAAACGGTTTTCGCGGGGGAATCGACAACGTCGTCGCCGGCGCGCGTGCATTTTCGTCATGGATGGGACCCGAAACCTGGATGATCCTGATCGGCGGCTTTGCGCTTGTCGGTTTTGCCGTGCGTCGGAGCGAGCGCGTGCTGCGCTTCGAGCCCAACCGTGAGAATCCTCGCGACGACCCTATTGATCGAACAGACCATCCGGAACATCCGAAGGTGGCGTCAGGCCCAGATGCTTCCAGCCCCCTGCATTCAGGCAGCGACCCCGCGCCGTCCGCGCCACGAGACCCAGTTGAATGAGGTAAGGCTCGATCACTTCCTCGATCGTGTCGCGCGGCTCGGAAAGGCCAGCGGCGAGCGTTTCAACACCGACCGGACCGCCCTTATAAATGTCGGCGATCATCGTCAGGTAACGGCGATCCATCGCGTCGAGGCCGAGTGTATCGACTTCAAGGCGGGTGAGCGCAGCATCGGCGATCTTGCGCGTAACGGTGGCATCGCCTGCGACATTGGCGAAATCGCGGACGCGGCGCAGCAGGCGTCCGGCAATGCGCGGCGTCCCGCGCGATCGTTTGGCGACTTCGGCCGCGCCATCGGGCGCGATGTCGAGATCGAGGAGAGCTGCGGCGCGGGTGACGACTTTTTCGAGTTCATCGACAGTGTAGAAATGCAGCCGCACGGGGATGCCGAAACGATCGCGCAAGGGTGTGGTCAGCAGGCCCTGCCGCGTGGTCGCGCCGACGAGCGTGAATTTCGGCAGGTCGATGCGGACGCTCCGCGC
>JANLWD010000097.1:0-8719 GCA_031364345.1 Sphingomonas sp. | reverse complement strand
CCGCAATGCCCAGACCATCGCGTCCAATGGGTTGGTGATGCAGATCACGAACGCGCCCGGCGCATTCGCCTTGATGCCTTCGCCGACCGCTTTCATGACTTTCAGGTTGATGCCGAGCAGGTCATCGCGGCTCATCCCCGCCTTGCGCGGCACGCCTGCGGTGACAATGATGACGTCCACACCCGCGATGTCGGCATAGTCGTTGGTGCCGGTGATCTTCGCGTCGAAGCCCTCAATCGGCCCGCACTGGCTCAAGTCGAGCGCCTTGCCCTGTGGCACGCCCTCGACGACATCGAACAGGACGATGTCGCCCAGTTCTTTCTGTGCCGCGAGGTGGGCGAGTGTGCCGCCGATATTGCCTGCGCCGATTAGCGCGATTTTCTTGCGAGCCATGGGGCCGTGCGTCCTTCCCAATTGCGTAACGGAATTGGGCGCGCCTTAAGTGTTATGATCCAGCGCGGCAACCGCCGAACGCACCTGCCCGGCGATTATCTTTGCACATCGCTCGCAATAGCATTTACTTGCCGGTAAGCGCAGTCAGCATGATTTCCCAATGCTTTACATTGTCGTCGAGCGCCTTGACGGGCAACCGTTCGTCCTTGCCGTGCGCACGCAGGTCGTCGGGTACACGGACCCATGCGCCGTTGGTGCCATAAACCGGGATGCCTGCCACGCGGAAGGGTCGCGCGTCGCTCGCCCCTGTCGACATTTCGGGTGATACCGATAGGCCAGGGTGGATCGTTGTGACTGCTTTGGTCATTGCCGCGGTGACATCGGCCCGCAACGGCGACGCGATCGACGCTAAATAGGGGTCGTTGCGCGTCACGACGACATTGGGGTCGTTCGCGATTTTCTCAAGCTCGGCCTTTATGGCATTCGGATCGATACCGGGGAAAATCCGGCAATTGACCATTGCCGTGGCAAGTTGCGGCAGGGCATTGTCGGCATGACCCGCGAACAGACGCGTCGGCACGCACCGTGTCCGCGTCAGGCCGACTTCCTTGTCATCGGCTTCGATCAGGTCGGCTGCGGCGCCATCCTTGGGATTTTTCAGCCAGGCGCGCATTGCATTGCCGAGCGGACCCGGCTCAAGCTTTTGCCGCGCACCGAAATAGGCGCGCGTGGTTTCGCTTTGCATCGGTTCGAACCGATACGCCTCGATCCGCTTTATCGCTCCTGCAAGCTGATAAATGGCATTGTCCTTGCGCGGCTTCGACGAATGGCCACCGCGATTGCGCACCGTGAACGTATAGCCGGCAAATGTTTTTTCGGCGGTTTGCATGCCGAATCCGATGGGCCGGTTGTCCATCGTAAAGCCGCCGCCGCCGCCATCGGCATTCAGGCCATATTCGACGCGGCCGATCTTGTCTTTCCAGATGGTCGCACCATTATCGGCGCCGATGCCGTTGGTTTCCTCGTCACCGGTAAAGAAGACGACGATGTCGCGACGCGGCTTGAAGCCCGATTTGCGCAGATTGATCATCGCTTGCGTGATGCCGACGATACCATCCTTCATGTCGATCGTGCCGCGGCCGTAATAATATCCGTCCTTTTCGGTCAGGACGAACGGGTCGGTGGTCGAATCTTCGCGCTTGGCTTCGACGACATCCATATGCCCCATCAACATGATGCCGCCGTTGGGCTGTGCCATGCGCAGCATCGTCGGCCATTTGACGATCAATGCTGCGGTCTTGTCTTTCTGCGTGCCGTCGGCATTGGTCGTGTCATAGGGGACGATCTGAATCTCGGCATCGGTCCATCCTGCGGCCTTGAACTGGTCGGCAAGATATTGCGCCATTTCGGGCACTTTGCCGCGACCAAGCACTGTCGGGATGTTGACGACTTTTTCGAACATCGCGCGCGTCGTGTCGGGCGCGGCAAAAGCAGGTGTGGCGATCAGGGCGGTAGCAGCGAGCAGAAACGCAGTGCGCATGAGTAATCCTCCGGTTGGCCGCACGCTAGCGCCGCGCTGGCCAAGCGCAAGCGATCAGTGCGCTTGTCGGCTCGCGCGTTGCGGCACCATCAGGACAAGCGCGACGATGGCAACCGCCAGTACCAGCGAAGCCAGCGGACGGCTGAAATCAAGACCGCCTTTTTCGACCGGTTTGTCGAGCAAGTCGCCGACGGCGGCACCCAATGGTCGCGTCAGAATAAACGCCGCCCAGAACAAGGCAACGCGGCTGACATGCGTCCAGTAAAACAATGCCGCGACCACAGCGAGCGCGATGGCAAAGATGCCTGCCGCGCCGATATAGCCGAGACTGCCGGTATCGGCTGTCCAATCGCCAAGCGCTGTGCCCAGGGTTTGCGAGAATGTGATTGTGATCCAGTAAAATGTCTCCGCTTTCGCGTTGCGGACCGATGCGACGTCGATCGTGCCGAGTGTCCGGTACCAAATCAGCAGACTCGTCATCACGCAGGCGAGCAGGAGGATCGACCCGCCCGGATAGCCGATTCCCATCGACCGCGTGGCAAAATCCGCCATTGTCGTGCCCGCAGTGGTCGAAGCAATGATTGTTGCCCAATAAAGCCAGGGCTGAAACGTCTGCGCCCTTATCTGCAGCATCACAAAGATAACAAGGATCGCTGCGAAAATCGCCGTGCCGACAAGGTAGCCGAGGTTCATCGACATCGACACCGTGTCACCTGCGGTCTCGCCGAGCGTAGTCGCCAGGATTTTGATGATCCAGAAGCCGAACGTGACCGCGGGCACTTTACTGGCCGTCCGGTCAAAATTGGTCACACACCATGTCCTTGCGCGAGATAATCGACGCTCTGCATTTCCATCAATCGGCTGACGGTACGCGCAAATTCAAAAGCACCGTCTCCGCTGTCGTAAAGCTGAACGGGATCGGCATCGGCGGTCGCGATCAGTTTGACTTTATATTCGTACAGCGCGTCGATCAGCGTCACGAACCGCGCGGCTTCGTTGCGATTTTCGGGACCGAGCCTTGGGATGCCGACGACAAACACGCTGTGATATCGGCGCGCAATGGCGAGGTAGTCGCTTGCCCCGCGGGCTTCGGCGCATAGTCGCTTGAACGAGAAGACGGCAACGCCTTTCAGGCTTTTGGGCACATGGAGCATCCGCCCGTTTGCCCCGGAAGCCGAAACGTCGATTTCGGCAGTCGGCACGTTCCTGGCGTCCTCGGGTGGATAGTCGGTAAGTTTGAAAAACGCCTCGCGCACGGCTGCTGTCGCCTGCGCGCCGCTGGGCACATGCCAGGTTTTGACGCCCGCCATGCGCGCCATCCGGTAATCAATCGCGCCGTCGAGTGCGATCACATCCAGTCGCTGCTCGACCGTTGCAATAAACGGCAGGAAATGCTCGCGATTCAAACCGTCTTTGTACAGATCCGACGGTGGCCGGTTCGACGTTGCGACCACCGTGACGCCGTGGTCGAGCAGGCCGGTGAACAGCCGCGACAGGATCATGGCGTCGGCCGAATTATTGACCACCATTTCGTCGAAACACAGGCAGCGGGCACCTTGCGCGAAATCGAGCGCGACATGCGGGATCGGGTCGCCCGGCTTGGCCGCGCGCCAGATGCGCATCGACCGGTGCATTTCGATCATGAATTCATGAAAATGGACGCGGCGCTTTTGCGGGATGTCGAGCGCGGCAAAGAACAGGTCCATCAGCATCGATTTGCCGCGACCGACGCCGCCCCACAGGTAAATGCCCCGTGGCGGTTCGGGTGCCGCCTTGATCATCCGCCACAGGATCGATCCGCGCGGTGGCACGGCTTCGAGTTCGCTCTGCAACCGGTTCAGCCGCGCTGCCGTTTCGCCCTGCACGCTGTCGGCGCGCAATTCGCCCGCAGCGACCAGCGCTGTATATCGCGCGAGGACCGTCACCGTGCGGTCGGTTTGCGGATCGTGCCCGCAAAGGCCGCAACCTTTTCATCCCCCTGCGTGACCAGTCCGCGCAAAAACAGCAGCCGCCGTGTCTCGCGAAGCAATTCGACTTCGGCATCGAGCGTCGCGCGCGCTTTTCCCGCACCGATGAACTGCACCGACAAATCGAGCGTTACGGCGGCGCCCGCTTCGATCAGGCCGAACATCCGCGATCCGGCGAACAACGCAATATCGATAAATGCCAGCGTCACGCCGCCGTGCACATTGTCCGACAAATTGGTGTGGCGATGCTCGGGGAACATCCTGACACGGGCGCGTTCACAGTCTCGGCGAACAAGCATTTTGCCGAGCACCGCGTTGAACCGCGTCGGGTCGGACAGCGTCCAGCTTTGCCAGCCGGGGTGATCGGGATCGTCGACCTGAATGAAAGCGGGTGCTGCGTCCACGCAGATCAGACAGCCCGTTCGACGACCATTTTCTTCACTTCGGCAATCGCACGCGCCGGGTTCAGTCCCTTGGGGCAGGCATTGGCGCAATTCATGATCGTGTGACAGCGATAGAGGCGGAACGGATCTTCGAGTTCGTCCAATCGCTCGCCCGTCATTTCGTCGCGGCTGTCGGCCAGCCAGCGATAGGCCTGCAACAGGATGGCCGGGCCAAGGAACTTGTCGCTGTTCCACCAGTAGCTCGGGCAGCTCGTCGAGCAGCAGGCACAGAGGATGCACTCATAGAGCCCGTCGAGCTTCGCACGGTCCTCGGGCGATTGCAGCCGCTCAGTGCCAGACGGGGTTGGCGTCACGGTTTTCAGCCACGGCTGAATGCTCGCATATTGTGCGTAGAAATGCGTGAAATCGGGGACGAGATCCTTGATGACATCCATGTGCGGCAGGGGTGTGATCCGGATTTCGCCCTTGATGTCCTCGATCGCCGTCGTGCAGGCCAGTCCATTTTTGCCGTCGATATTCATCGAGCATGATCCGCAAATGCCTTCGCGACATGACCGGCGGAACGTCAGCGACGAATCCTGCTCGCCCTTCATCTTGATCAGCGCATCGAGCACCATCGGCCCGCACGTGTCGAGATCGACTTCGAACGTGTCGTACCGCGGATTTTCGCCGCTATCAGGATCATAGCGATAGATTTTGAAATTCTTAACTCGCGTCGCGCCCGCCGCTGCTTTGTTCGCTCGGCCATTTGCCTTGATCTTGCTGTTTGCGGGAAGCGTGAGTTCGGCCATCGATCGGGTGTCCTGTTGATCCACACCCATTTGCAACGCAGCGGGTTAAGTTCAAGTGCAAATTGCGCAAATCGGTCGGTGCGGGCGGAATCATTCCGTACTGATAATTTTACATAACCTGACTTGAAACACGGAAACGCAGTTCCGAAATATTGCTCGGTCGGATGCCAATCGGGTCCGGCACCAACTCTGATTGCTTTGAAAGGATCGGAATATCATGCGTACCAATTTTGATTTCACGCCCTATCGTCGTTCGGCCATCGGCTTTGACCGCCTGTTCGATGTGCTCGAGACGGCGGCGCGTCAGCCCGCTGTCGACAATTATCCACCTTTCGATATCGAGCGGCAGGGTGACGACGCTTATCGCATCACGCTTGCGGTGGCCGGTTTCACGCCCGACGAAATCGACATGACGGCACAGCAGAACCTGCTTGTCGTGACCGGCAAGAAAGCCGACGCCGACGAAAATCGCAATTTTGTCCACCGCGGTATTGCGGCGCGTGGTTTCGAGCGCAAGTTCGAACTGGCCGACTATGTCCACGTCAGCGGGGCAAAGCTGGAAAATGGGCTCTTGACCATCGATCTCGTCCGCGAAGTCCCCGAAGCGATGCGTCCGCGCAAGATCGCCATTGGCGGTCAGACGCAAGTGCTTGAGGTTGCCAAGGCAGGGTAACGAAGCCCGAGGGCACTCGATCGGGTGCCCTCGTTTTCGTTTAACCCGCAATTCTCGGCGCGCTCCAATCGAGCTTGCGCGTCACATACATCACACCCGCCAGTGCCACGAACAGCATCAGCGATCCGATGAGCAGTGAATAAGCTTCGAGGCTAAGCAGGATATACAGCACGGCATAAAGTGCCGTCAGCAGCCCGCCGATATAGCCCGCCCGTTTCCAGCTTTTCAGCACGGCCGCCGAATAGGCAGTGATCAGGCCGATGATCCCCGCCGATGCGAGCACATAAGCGGATGTGAACCCGATCACTTCGGCAAAGGCGAGCAGCAGCGCGAAAAACAGCACGAGCCCGCCACCCACGAGCAGATATTCGACAGCGGCGACTTTCACCCCGCCGATGATGTCGAACATCAGGAGCGCGAGAAACGTAAAGCCGATGAACAGAAAGCCGTATTTCGTCGCGCGATTGACCTGTGAATAAACGTCAACGGGTTGGACCAGGCTGATGCTGGCGGTGCCTTTTACCGTGTCTGATGCGGCATAGGTTGCGACTCCGATTTTTCCGCTGATCGATCCATCCGGCTGAACCGATGGATCATCCGCATTGACCAGCGACTGGCCCAGCGCGAGGTTGCCGACGCGGTAGGTCGCAGTGAACCCTGCCGCCGTTACATTGCGCGTGGTCGGCAGGAAACCGCCCTGAAAACTGGGGCTCGGCCACGGTGATGTAACAGTCCATGTCGTATCGCCCGCGCGCGGTGCCAGCGTGAGCGACGCGCTTCCCCGGAACCGATAATCGAAATCGGCGACCATGGCCGCGGCCGGAAGTGCGCTGGCATCGTGCCATGCGAAAAAGCCCGACCCGCTCGTCGCGCCCAGACCGTGGCCGGGCTCCAGCTTCAGCGCCTTGCCACCAATCCGCACGGCCGGTGGCGTGCCGAACAGGCCGCGTGCGTCGGACAATCCGAAGCGGATTTCGGCGCGCGCGAAAACCAGCGACGCCACGGGCACGCCGATTCGTTCCAGGTCCGCGGGCATCACGAATTTCGCCCGGCCCGTCAGCGTCGTTTCATAAACCACGGCTTCGTAAATCGATCGCTTGCGCCGTTCGGGCGCAATCTTGGTGTCGAGCGTGGACGTTTCCGGCGAAAGCACCAGTTCCTTCCAGACGGTCGATGTCTTGGTGACTTGCTTGCCTCCTTCCTCCACAGTCTCGGTCGCCTGCGCCTGATAGGGGACAACGAGCACAGGCCCGGCAACGATCTGCGGACCGCCCCAACCCTCGACAATCGATGCGCTTGCGGTGTTCGACTGGTTCTGACGGTCCCAATTCAACAGATAAATCGAAAACAACGGGACGCTCAGCAATGCCGCGATCAGCATCACAACGGCCAGCTTGCCACCCGGTGATCGTTCGCGGCGCAGCGTTTCGGTGATCGTCATGCACGTCTCCTGATCGTGAAATGCTCGGGTAGCGCAGCAACCAACTCAATTCAACGACAGAAAAACACGCTTCGTCGCGGGTATCAGGCAGGTGCCGCTGCCGTGGCGGCATGTTCGGCGCGGAAACGCGTGCGCAGCCCGACTTTGTCGATCTTTTCGGTGCCGAGACGCGGCAACGGCTCGACTTCGACCCAGATTCGCACCGGCATTTTGAATGGTGCCAGGTTCTCGCTCAGGAAAAACAACAGCGCTTCATCGCTGACATGCTCGCCGGGGTGATAGTGTACGACGGCGCCGACGATTTCGCCCAGCCGCTCGTCGGGCAGGCCGAACACGCAGGCTTCGGCAACGGCGGGATGCGCGTAAATCGCGGCTTCGACTTCCTGACAACTGATATTCTCGCCGCCGCGGATGATGATGTCTTTCTTGCGGTCGACGATGAACAGATAGCCGTCCTCGTCGAGCGTGCCGATGTCGCCGGTGCGGAAATAACCGTCGGCGGTCATGGCGTCGCGTGTGGCATCCTCGCGGCCCCAATAGCCGCTGAAATTCGCAACGCTGCGAATGCACACCTCGCCGCGCTCGCCCTGCGGCACGGGCTTGCCCGCATCGTCGAGGATCGCAAGATCGACCAGCGGTTTGTAGGCGCGCCCGGTCGAATTCGGTTTTTCGAGGTAATTGGTCGAAAACGATCCGCATCCGACCGCATTGGTTTCGGTCAGGCCATAACCGAGCGCGGGCGGCGCCGGCATTTCGTCGTTCAACCGGCGGACATGTTCGGGCGGACGCGGCGCGCCTCCCGCTGCAAATGTCTGAATCGTCGACAGATCATATTTCGCGCGATCGGGATGGTTCATGATTTCCCAGCTCATCAGCGGGACCCCAGTGAAATTGGTGACCTGTTCGGCCTCGATCAGCTGCATCGCGCGCAGTGCATCCCATTTGGGCATCATGACGATCTTGCGCCCAATGGCAAAGCTGATCAGCAGCATCGGGATTTCGCCGGTAACGTGGAACAGCGGGACAGTCATCAGGATGGCATGTTGCGGGCGCGGCTCCTTGATCGTGCCGTCCTCGGTGCCGATCTGAAGCTGCATCAGCGCTTGTGCGATGTAACAGAATGTCCCCTGAACCACCGCACGATGCGTCGAATATGCGCCTTTCGACTGGCCCGTCGATCCGCTGGTGAACAGGATCGTCGCCAGGTCGTCACCAGTGATTTCGGGAAGCGTCGCCGCCGTTTTGCCTGCCAGCACCGGCTCGAGTGCCTGATCGAGCGGCAACGCCACGTCGACGGTGACGATCGCACAGCCGGGATTGCTGCCGCATTCTTCGAGCCTTTTGGCGCGTGGCGGATCGGCAAAAGCAAGCGTGCAGCCGACGTCGGCAATGCCCGCGCAAAGCTCGCCACCCTGCCACCATCCGTTCAGCAGCGTTGCGACACCGCCGGCCATCAACGTGCCCATATACAGGACGACCCACGACGGCGCATTGCGCATCGCAATGCCGA
>JANLWD010000089.1:0-6387 GCA_031364345.1 Sphingomonas sp. | reverse complement strand
ATTCTCTATGCAGCGAAAGGTCAGCTCCGGCAAACTTTGCATCCGCAGTCAGCGTTCAAATCCGCGGTGTCCATGGCCGGAGTGCAACACTGGCCTCTCCCGCCCGGTCGCAGACAAGTCGGCGTGTTCCGGACTTCCAATGCGCCGCGACTGTCGCAAATCCGCTTTGCCGGACGGGATCGCCGACCAAGCGATAAACGGCAAACAACGCTGCGCCTTCAGCCGCGTTACCAAATGCTCGGATCGCGAAAACCCGTGCGCGATACGGCTGTGCGTCCAGCCGGTTACCGCCGCGCACTGCTTCACGTGCCGCTGATAACAAGGCATCAGCAGCATCGGTCGCGAGTGCGGGATGGTCCGACGCGCAAAAGAAAATTTCCGCGCGAGCCTGCGCCAGATCGGGATCGAACGCTACGGAAACAGCGGGTTCGCCCACGCGGCCTTCGCCTGTGCAAAGCCGCCAAATTCGTGTGACGTTGCCGTCCTGAACATCAGCGATCAGCGCTGTTTCGCCATCGAATATGCCGATGTGACCGACAGATTCCACGATGACAGTTGCGTCGCCGAAAATTATCGGTGCGCGTCGAAAACAATCGGTAACGGCTTCTTCGCCGTAAAATTCCACACCGAAAGCTTCGAGGCGAATGTTATGCAATAACCCGTTGGGCACAGGGTTCCCGGCGGCGATCGATCGGAGCATATCGGCAATATTGTTGCTCATGCGCCCAGACCGCCAGAGATTTGCCGAAGGACCGCGAGTTCATCGAAAACGGTGATGTCCTCGACAATCATCGCATCGCGCAGCCGGTAATGCGAGACCGCCATCACGAGCAAATCGCGTCCGCTGGCGTTGCCCCAGACGCCATTGCCGCGGTGAGTGCCTGCCAGCGACCAACGCAGCGCGACCGCGATGTCACCACCCGCCAACGGACGCGCAGCGACATGTTCGAGCTGCCACGCCACATCATGGAGGGCAGCGCGGATCTGCGTCAGGCAACCAATCCAGAAACCGCGCCCATAGCCGTGTCGATTGCTCGGCCAGCGAATTTCGACCGCGGGCGACAATTTTTCGGCGGCTTCGCCATACAGATCATGACGAAATGCCGCAGTCAGCATTGCCGCAGGACCCGAGGCCGGATGATCATCGGGTATCGAAACGGCCGGTGAATTGCGGACATGTGCAATGGCGTCTGCGCGCCACTGGTGCCGCGATTGATCCCCGCTTTGGTCGATCGTTGCCTGACTGCGCGCGACTGCCCACGGATCGCCGCCGACCTGCCAAACACCGCGCAGATTGTCGCGAACCAGCCATTCTTCGACGATCCGGTTTTCGCGACACAAGCAGTCGGCGATCGTCATGACACCGTTGCTGACCATCGTCGCCGTGCCGAGCATCGGATCGTCACCCATGTGCGTCGATCGGCTCATAATCCGGTGTGAACTGTACAGGCCGTCGTCGCCATCATCGGACCAGATCACGTCCTCCCCGATCAGCACCCGGTCGGGAGTGGCGGCGAGTGTCGTGATGGTGTTTTGCACGACGGCTTCGACCCCGTGAACCGGGCCGGCCAGTGTATGGATGGCGCAATCTGCGCTGTAATGCGTGCGGCACAGGCCGACATTTTTCTGTTCCCAGATGCGATGTGTGCACCGGATGATGTAGTCGACGAAATCGCGATAGACCGGTTCATAGCCCGGCAGATCCTGTCTTTGTGGCCCGTGCGTTAAAAGATCAGCAAGCGTGCGGCCGCGGGGCGAGCGAACATCGGGCAAGTCATCCCAGCGCATCATGCCACTTTCTTGAGTGTTTCGGGCAGGCTGAGCCAGATGATCGCTGCGGCCAGAAAACTGACCGATGCCAAACTCATTACGGGCGCAAGGCCGAATGCTTCGGCCAGTGGTGCCGTAATCAACGGTGCCGTCATGCTGATCACGCGGCCCCAGTTAAAAATCGATGCCGCCGTCGAGCGCAGGTGGGGAGGATATAGTTCGGAAAGCCACGGTCCCCAGATGGCGCTGCACGACAACATGACGCCGTAAGCAAACCCTGTCAGTTCGAGCAGGCGAACGCCCATCGGTACGAACAGATAGACTGGGATTATTCCCGCTGCGACGATAAATCCCCATGCCGCGGCGCGTCGTCCGAGCCGGTCACTGATCCAGCCCCAGATCAGCCCCCCGATTGCCGCACCAACAAATTGCCAGCCCAGCACATCACCGACCACTGTGTCGGGAACCAGCCGGACCGTTTTGAGATACGTTGTCGCCCAACCAGTAAACGCCTGATAAGCAAAGAAATTGAGCCCCGTCATCGTCGCCAACAAGATTGTCTGTCGCGCGACACCCGGTTCGAACAATTCGGCGATGGGCAGCGTTGCTTTGGCGACAGTCTGGCCATCGGCGATACCATCCATCGGAATCAGCTTGCGATCATCAGGAATAAACAGCGGCGCGAACAGCGACAGCGTGACCGGCACAACACCGATCCACAACAACACAGTCCAATCGTAGCCATTGCGGAAAGCGGCTGCAGACAAAAATCCGAGCGCAGCGACAGCAACATTATATGTGCCAAGCACGAAGCCGGCGACGAGCCCGCGGACGTCGCGGGCAAATAATCCTGAATAAATGCCGACTGCGATCGGGAACATCGACCCCATGAAGAAGCCGAGATAGGCGCGCTGAAAGATCAGCTGGGTATAATTATGCACGACAAGAGCGGCGAGAATGCCGGTGCCATAGCCAATCATCGAAATGCTGAGTGCGTTACGCCGCCCGATCTTGTCTGCGACCTGACCCATCACGACAGCACCGACGATCGCGCCCACCGATTGCAGCGAATAAAGCGATCCCGACTGGGTCAGCGACAGGTTCAAACTGTCCTTGATATAGGGCCGCAGGATATCGACGGTGTTCCACGACCAGGCGTAGCAAAAATAGGCGATCAACAGGAACCCGAGCGCCGCAAACCGCCGTCCCCGACTTAACGCGCGTGCGTCGATCAACGACGTTGGCATCCGTGTCCCCCATTAAACGCCGTTGAGCATGATTGGTGGCGGATGCAATTGCAAGTATTTGGACTTGGTGGCGGAACCGCGCCGAAAAGTAACCGCGAGCTGGGTGCCAAATCATGCGACGCGGCCGCATTTCACAAAATCTGTGACTGCGATTGCAAAGATTGCCGATGTCACGTATCCGAAATACGATTTTAAAAACGGGCTGTGGGGGATTTACCATGAAGACGCATCGCAACAAACTGCGCTCCATCACTCAGGTGTCGGCTCTCGCGATCATGACGGCGGCGGTTCCCGCGCCCGCTCTGGCGCAAGCAGCGGCGACTGAGGAAACGGCGACCGGCGTCACCGATATCGTCGTAACGGCACAACGCCGTGAAGAAAATAATCAGAACGTACCGATTTCGATCTCTGCGTTTTCGGCCGAACAGCTGAAGGCGCAGGGGACAACTGACATATCCCGTCTCGAAAACATCGTACCCGGGTTCACGTTCGGGCGGTCGGGACCCGATGCCCGTCCGGCTATCCGTGGTGTCCGAACTGAGAATGTCGGTGTCAACGGTGATACAACGATCGGATTTTTCATCGACGGTGTTTACCAGTCGCGCGCCAGCCAGGCGACGCTCAGCTTCGTCGACATCGAACGTGTCGAAGTCGCGCGTGGGCCGCAAGGTACGCTTTACGGACGCAATACGTTTGGCGGTAATATTTCGATTTCGACGGCAAAGCCCGACCTTGACGATTATTCGGGCGGGATCGACTTCACGATTGGCCAGAACGGCCGCTACCGTGGCGAAGGGTATGTGAACGCCGCGCTCAGCCCCACGGTGGGCTTGCGTCTGGCCGGCGCGTTCGAAGAGTCGGACGGTTACGTCAAAAACGACAATCCGCTCGGCAACAATCTGTTTGACGATAAATCGCGCTACGTTCGCGCGTCGCTGCTGTTCAAACCCGACGAGCAGTTCAGCGCACTGTTCAAATTCGATTATGCCAAACAGGGTGGCGCAGGGGGCTCGGCGTTTGGCTACAAACTGCGCGGCAGTTATTTCTACACGCCGACGAGCGCACAATTGTACAACGGAACGGTCGTCGTGTTGAATACACGCGGCGGCAATCGCGACGGGGTTATCGATCCGCCACTGACGATCGATGCCGGCGTGCCGATCTACCAGTCGAACGATCCTTATCGAATCGACACCGATCAGCCGACCATTCTCGATCTGAAAAACACCGGCTTGTCCGGAACCTTGGCTTATGATTTTGGCGCGGTCACGATCAAATCGATCACGGGATATACTGATTTTAGCGCAACCCGTACGGCAGATTCGGACTTTTCGGGTAACCAGGTCGCGATCGATTCACAGCTGACTTCTGCCAAAACATTCAGCCAGGAAATCCAGCTGCTTTCGAGCGGTTCGGGGCCATTCACTTACGTCCTCGGTGGCTATTATTTCAAAGACAAGCTCGTCAGCCGGCTGATCAACCAGCAAAGCCCGCTGATCATCCGCAACGTGACGCCAAACATTGTCGGGACGGCATTTCGCGCGGGGTTTTATGACGAGCAGCGCGCGAAGACAGAGTCGCTCGCAGCCTATGCACAGGCTAGCTACGCGCTGACCGATACGTTGAAATTTACGGCCGGACTTCGCTTCACGCGCGACAAGAAGGATTTCCAGTTCGCCAACGAGCGGTCGGTCGTTCCGCTGACTGGCACGACACCGCCGGGCACTGATGCCACGTTCATTCGTCTCGACATTCCGGCAATCCCGGCATCGGCGTTCGGCGTGAAGGGCGCTCCGACAAATTGCACTTATGTCGCATCGGGTGCCACGCCAGCGCCGCGACCCGGATTTCAATGCCTAGCGGCAAATCCGCTGCTGCTGACCGGTGCCACTTACGACACTGCGACCTTTGAAAAACTGACGTGGCGCGTTGGTCTCGATTATCAGATTGCTGACCGGAGCCTGCTATACGCATCGGCATCGTCGGGTTTCCGGTCGGGCGGCTTCAATTCGGGCCAGAGCCAGGCAGCGCTGACGCCGACATTCAAGCCCGAAACTGTTCTCGCATTCGAAATCGGGTCGAAGAACCGGTTCGCGAGCAATACGATCCAGTTGAACCTCGCGGCATTTTATAATCGCTATAACAACCTTCAGGAGCAGCGGCAGATCCCGGCGGGCCCGGCCACGCTTTCGGTCATCGAAAACAGCGGCAAGGCGAGGTCTTATGGTGCGGAAGTCGAAGCAATCTGGAAACCGGTTGATGCCTTCACGATCGGATTGAGCGCGGCCTACCTCAATGCACGCTACACGCAATATACCAATGTTGCCGCACCGTTCGCGACGTCGATCCTTGTCAATGATCCGACGGCAACGGCGCCGACAATCGTCAATGGTGTGACGATCGCACCCATAGGTCAGCGTCGTCTGTTTGCGCCAGGCTATAATTGTGGCCTCGTTCCGGGTACCGGTGGCACAGGGCAACCCGCCGCATCGTTCGGTTGTGATTTGAGCGGCAAGAAGATTCCGCATTCGCCTGAATATTCGGGTGCGGTCTATGCTTCATATGACATTGATCTGGGTAGTGCGGGCAAATTGACGCCCTATGCCGTGCTGACGTTCTCGGGAGCTTTTTTTGGCCAGCCGTTCAATTCAGTGCTTGAACGCCAAGAAGCCTATTCGAAACTTGACCTGCGTCTGACTTGGGCACTCAGCGAGAAGCTGGAATTTCAGGCTTTCGTGAACAATGTGACGAACAAGGCAACAATCAATCGCTTCGTCTGGGGCGGCGGCGGCGCCTTGCAAGCGAGCTACGCGCCACCACGCTTGTGGGGTGCGCGCGCCAGCGTCAAGTTCTGAGCGTCCAACCCTGACGCGAATCCAGCATCATGTCGTCGGCGCGGACAATCGCGCCGACGATCCTTCGACAAGCGCTCCGGCAAAGGTGCGCACTTCGGGCGGCAAATCGGGATCGTCGATGCGTTCGAGGATCATCGCAACCGCAGCCTCAGTCATGCGGCGGACGGGCTGGCGAATGGTCGACAACCGGTAACTGACCCACGCAGCGGGTGCGACGCCATCGAAACCGACGATCGACAAATCCTCCGGCACTCTGATTCCGAATTTCGAGCGCGCGCAATCAATCGCGCCGATCGCCATCAGATCGTTTGCACAAATCATCGCGTCGAGCCGTCGCTCGGTCATGGTCATCCTGTTTCAGGATGATTGCCCAATGCCCGTTCTCCAGTGACTCTTTCAGCAGTTAAAAGCGTTTCCTCAACTTCTTTATGGAATGGTACATAGAATAAATCCATCATTTTTGTCCAATCCAAATTCCCATTGGCGATATGGTCAAACTCCTCCTCTACTTTAGC
>JANLWD010000070.1:0-18279 GCA_031364345.1 Sphingomonas sp. | reverse complement strand
CATGGCGGCAGCGGCGGGTGCATTGTTCGGCACCGGAACCTTCCGGGCGGTCGTCCCGGTGCCGTGCGGCAACAGCGGCGAAAACTGCCTGTCGAGCCGCCTTGCAAAGCTGATCGCGGTCCGGCTGGGTGTCGATTTTATTGACGCCTTCGAACCTTTGGCACCGTCTGGCGGCAGCCATCCCAAGAGCAATCTTCGCCGCCCGGCGATGCGGCTGAAGATCAAGCCGAAAGTTCCGGTTCTACTGATCGATGACGTCGCGACGTCGGGCGCACATATTGAAGAAGCAGCACAAGCCCTTCGCAGAACCGCGCCTGCGGTATTGCCACTTGTCTGGATCGCTGACTAACGCACGGCTACTTCTATCGCACGGCGATGCGCAATGACGGGGACCCGCGACCGGGTCTCGCCGATTTGTGCAAGGTCGATGTCGCAAAATCCGACACCCGTTGCGTCTGCCATATCGAGCAACACATCGCCCCACGGCCCGACGACAAGCGAATGGCCATAGGTCTCTCGTCCGTCCTCATGATGTCCGGCCTGCGCCGCTGCGATGACGAAACAGGCATTCTCGATGGCCCGGGCCCGCATCAGGACATGCCAGTGAGCCAAGCCAGTCGGCACGGTGAACGCAGCCGGGATCGCCAGCAGCGTGGCGCCCGCCGCGCTGTAAGCTGCGTAAAGCGCAGGAAACCGAAGGTCGTAACAGATCGAAAGGCCAAGCACCCCCACCGGCGTGTGAACCAGCACAGGTCCTCCACCCGCAATGTAAGCATTCGATTCGCGCCAGTTTTCACCCGTCGCAAGATCGACGTCGAACAAATGCATTTTGTCATATCGGGCAACAATTTCGCCCGCGTCATCGATCACGAAAGCCCGATTGGCGAATTTGTCGCCGGCGCTGTCGGCAGTAACGGCAAGCGAGCCGATATGAACCCATATTTTATGCAGCGCCGCAGCGCGCCGGACCGCTGCTAAAACACCGTCGGATGTTTCGTCACACACCGATGATGCCGCGCGGAGCCGATCGCGATCGACGAGCCCCGACATTTCCGGCGTAAACAGCATGGCCGCGCCGCCGGCTGCTGCGGTCGCAACCGCTGTGACCAATGTTTCTGCATTCGCGCCGGGGTCGATTCCCGACGTCATCTGCAGGAGTGCAATCCGCATCAGTTCGACAGAAGTGCGTCGAGTTCGCCTGCGGACTCAAGCGCGGCAAGATCATCCGAGCCGCCGACATGCCGATCACCGATGAAAATTTGTGGCACGGTCGTGCGCCCGCCAGAGCGGTCGATCATCACCTCGCGGTCGGCGCCACCCATCGTAATGTCGATCTCGTGAAATTCGCTACCCTTGCGCGTCAGCAATGCTTTGGCGCGCGCGCAGTAAGGGCACATGAATTTGGTGTAAATTTCGATCCTTGGCATGGCGCTTTCGTGTGATCTCATGACGGGCTTGTCAATCGTCGCCAACAACCCGTGCCCAGCAAACGACGGTGACGCACCGGGCACCGGCAACCTTGAGCGCTTTGGCGCAGGCATTGGCCGTCGCGCCGGTGGTCAGAACATCGTCAACCAAAAGAACATGCTGGCCGTCAAAGCGACCGGCAACGTCGAACGCGCCCTGCACCGCGCGCATCCGCTGACGCGGTCCCAATCCGCGGAGCGACGGCGTGGCGCGCGCACGGCGCAGCGTTTCGACCTGAACGGGTAATTGCGTTCGCCGCTGCAACGCACGCGCGATTGCCGCGCTTTGATTGAAACCCCGGTTCCATAACCGCCAGCGATGGAGGGGCACCGGCACGAGCACGCCATCAGCCGGAATACGATCGGCGATGATTCCCGCGATGGTGTGCGCAAAGCCGGGACGCCGCGCATATTTCAGGCGAAGGACGACGCGGCTCGATATTGGGCCATAGGCCACGCCCGCGATTACATGATCATAAGCCGGCGGGTCAGCGAGGCAGCGTCCGCAGGTCAGTCCGTCTTGCAGCCCGAGCGGTATCGCACAATGCGCACATCCACGCGCGTTCAGGAATTCCAGCTGCTGCCAGCAGGACGAACAAAAGCGATGGCTGTCCTGCACGATCACGGCGCACCCCGGGCAGCGAGGGGGCAATATGAAATCGAGAATGGAACGTAAAACATCAGTGATCGACGCCATTTGCCGATTGTCGATGCGACAGTTGGTCGGCACAAGTGCAAAATGTCCAGTCAGGCCGGTCCCGTCCCCGATATTTTCGACCGCAAAGCGCGGGCGCTTCGCCGGGGTCGCGTCAGTGGCGGCGGATTTATCGCCGAAACGATGGCACGCGACCTGATCGAGCGCCTTGATGACGTCAAACGCGATTTTACGACCGCGCTGATCGTTGGAGCAGAGCCGGTATTGATCGAAGCCGCTGCTGCACGCGGCATCGCGACGACCATTTGCGATCCCGCGCCGCGCCGGGCGACCGCCGCGATGGACGAAGACCGCATCGATTTTGCCCCCGCGTCATTCGACCTCATTCTGGCGACCGGGACGCTCGACACGGTAACCGATCTGCCCGGTGCACTGATTCTGATGCGCAGGACGTTGCGACCGGACGGGTTGCTGCTCGCAAATTTCGCGGCGGCACCAAGCTTGATCGCGTTACGGCGTGCGGTTGCGGTGGCTGATGCGGCATTGAATCGGGCAATTGCGCGTTTCCATCCGCAAATCGATGTGCGGTCGGCCGGTGATCTTCTCACTCGCGCTGGATTTGCGCTTCCGGTTGCCGATGTCGACACTCTGACAGTTGCTTACGCGTCCATCGATCGATTGCTCGCCGATCTGCGTGATGCGAGCGCGACGAACATGCTGTCGACGCGAAGACCGGTTTCGCGGGAATGGCTTGCCGCCGTCAGTTCAGCATTTTCGGCGCTTGCGGGGCCCGATGGAAAAACGATCGAGACGCTGAGCTACATAACGCTGACAGGATGGGCGCCGTCCCCCGATCAGCCGAAGCCTGCGGCGCGCGGCAGCGGCAAGACGTCACTGGCGTCGGTTCTGAACAAACGCCTCGATTGATGCGATCAACGGGCGATCCGCTTTCGGCATCGGTAAATCATGCAGTGCGCCGGGCTTTACCCAGGCAATTGCCGAGGCATGCAGTGCGGCCGGCTCGCCAGTCCACGAAGCAGCCGTATAGACCAGAAGCACGAGATGACGGTCGGCCAACGGTTCGCTGGCAAAAGCTAACGGCACCAATGTCGCGGGCGTAATTCCTAATTCCTCGTAAAGCTCGCGCGCCAAAGCAGCTTCGGGTGTTTCGCCGTATTCGATCTTGCCGCCCGGAAATTCCCACAGTCCGGCCATCGAAGATCCGGCTGGCCGCTGCTGTACCAACACGCAACCGTCGCCGTTGATAAGGACTGCGGCAACGACCAGAAGCGGCATCGATGCGTCGTCGCGAGAACCCGATTTTAAGATTTCCTTAACTCCGCAAACTCTATGCCTACCCCGCCTTTATCGGCGCATCGGGACTGGGGACAAGCGATGTTAAAGCTATGGCGTGCTTTTGCGCGCAATACCAAGGGTGCGACTGCGATCGAATATGGCCTCGTCGTAGCGCTGATTTTCGTCGCGATAATCGTGTCGGTCAATTTCGCGGCCAGCGCGACGATTAGCATGTGGACCAACATCGCAAATAGAGTCGTCGGTGCTTAAAAATATCGGCCGATGTTAAGACTTTCTCAATAACCGACCGGTAATTGCAGAGTTGTTGATCGGGGGAACTGGTCAACCGGGTAGACACTAACAGGAGACCAGTAATGAAATTCTTCCGCAAGCTCATGCGCAACGAAAAGGGCGCAACAGCCATCGAATATGGCCTGATTGCCACGCTGATCGCGATCGCCGCGATCACTGCGATGTCGTCGGTCGGTACGAAGTTGACTTCGACGTTCACGAACGTTGGTAACAACTTGAAGGCCAGCTAAATTAAGGCCTCCAAAGGAGGCATTGATTTGACGAACATTTGGGGCGGCGGGCCAAGTCCGTCGCCCTTAATGCGATAAACACTTTTTTGTGGAGTAGGGACATGCACCACTTTTTACATTACATGCGCGATGCGATGCAGATCGTGCGCGATACAAAAGGGGCGACGGCAATCGAATACGGTCTGATCGCAACGCTGATTGCGATCGCTGCGATTACCGCGATGAGCAACGTCGGGACCAAGTTGAACAAGACTTTCACAAACGTCGGAAACAACCTTAAGGCGTCGTAGCGCCCGCCCGTTCGTTACCCATAAACGACGAGTTTGACACGCTGACCGGGTCGCAATGCGGCACCGGTCGGCAGTGCGTTGAGCGTGAGAAAGCGCTCGGTCTTCATCGACGCATAGGCCATTCGCGCCGACAATGACGCGACCGTATCGCCCGATCGCACGGTCACAACTTGTATCTTGCGCGGCTTGACGGCAGCTGCCTCGGCATTGCTCATTCGCCGCACGGATTGGGTCAGACCGCCGAACGGGCCGATGCCCGCGCCCGCGGGCGCGATAACCACGAAATGATAGGCGCGGTTCGGCGCAAAAGCATAAGCAAAAACGGTCACGTCAACCTGGCCCGATTGCGTATTGGCGCGCGCACTCGCGTAAGCCGCCGGAATGCCGTTCACGCTTGTCGTCTGTATATCACCGACATTGATTGTCCCCTGCCCCGCTAACGTTTGAAACGCGGTGCCAACATAGGCGCGCAAGTCACCATTATAGGCAGCACCGGTAAACGAGGCCTGCCCGCCATTGCCGCTGATCGTGACGGCCTGTGCGCCGTTCGACATCGCAAAGCCGTCGGGCACTGTGAACGTCAGCCGTAGATCGGGGTGGCGAAAAACCTGTCCATCGACGACTCCTTGCCGCGGGTCATCATCGTATAAAGTTCCGTTCAGCGCATCGAGAAAAGCGTCGCGATTGCGAACGCCGCTTCGCGCATTCGTTGCCGATGCCTTTTGCGCAGCACGCGCGACCCGGCTGGCGGGATCGGGATGCGTGCTTGCCCAAGTCGGTGTCGACCGTCCGTCCTGTCCGCGCGACCGGGCGTCAAGCGCCGATTGTGCCGCAAGCGAAGCAAGCATCGTCGACGATGCCATAGGATCATAACCCGCCCGCGCCAGATAGGTTACCCCGAGGTCGTCAGCCTCATATTCCTGGCCGCGCGAAAATTTGAGTGTCAGCGCCTGTGTGCCCGTCGCGATGCCCCGGCTCAACAATTGGCCGATCTGAGAATTTCCGCCCAATAATACGCCGACACCGATTTGCCCCAGCACGCCGAGCAGCCCGTTCTGTGTCGCCGCACTCTGCCGTTTTTGCGAATGCCGCGCGGCCACATGCCCCGTTTCATGGCCAAGCACCGAAGCGAGTTCGGCTTCGTCGTTCATCAGGGCAAGCAGCTGGCGAGTGACGTAGACATAGCCCCCGGGGATCGCAAAAGCATTGTTTACGGGCGAATTGAGCAGCGACACGGTAAAATCGGACTGCGCATTCGACAGCCCCGACTGAACCGAAATCTTTTGACCGACACGCCGCACATAATCGGCCTGCGGTCCCGCATAAACACCACCGAATTCGGCCAATAACTCAGGATGTGCCTTTGCACCGGTTGCCTTGTCCGCCGGTGATATGGATTGCGATCCACCCGATTGCGCAAAGGCAATCGGTCCCGAAACCATTGTCGCGGCGAAATAAACGCCCGCACCGATTAACAACTTTCGCATAACGCAACTCCTACCTTTGTTTCAATCCTGCCACATTGTGCGAGTCGACCCAAATCATCCATTTATGCACCAGCGGGATTGACGTCGGTCAGCGGGTGACGCGTCGTCACAAGTTCAACCAGCCGGGCCGTCTCGACATGCGTATAGATTTCGGTCGTCGCAATATCGGCATGACCAAGCATCGTTTGCAACGCCCGCAAATCCGCGCCGCCCTCGAGCAGGTGAGTTGCAAATGCATGGCGAAGCACATGCGGGCTGATCCGTTCGGGCGGAATACCGGCCTCGGTCGCAAGATCACGCAGGAGCTGAAACAGGCGCACACGGCTCAAATGCGATTTGCCCGACGGAAAAAGCCAGACGCCCTCACCCGTTCGCGCAGCAAGCCATGCCGTCACTGCTTTGCGCGCGCGGTCCGACACGGGGACAAGCCGTTCGCGACCGCCTTTGCCCTTCACGATCGTAAAAGGCCGCTCCGGCGCAATCGCGCGCTTGTCCAGCGAAACGAGTTCGGTCGCTCGCAAGCCTGATCCATATAGCAGCTCGACCAGCGCCGACAGCCGCAAGTCCGCCGGACGCGACGCGTGACGCTCGATCCGCGCGGCAACCACTGCGAAGAGTCTTGCGATGTCGCCATGATCGAGTGATCGTGGCAACCGCCGCGCAGTCCCCGGCCGCGGCAACGCATGGGACGGATCATCGGCACGGTGCCCGTCATCAACAAGAAAGCCGTAAAACCGCCGCAGCGTCGCGGCTTTTCGTGCGACCGACGCACGCGCAAGAGCCTGCCACTCGGCAGTCAGGCGTGTGATTTCAACGACGTCGGCGCTCGCCAGCCTTCCGTCGAGGAAGTTCGATGCAATCATGAGGTCTGATCGATATGCGCTCAATGTATTCCGCGCCGCACCGGTTTCTGCTGCCAGCATTGCCAAGAATGCCTCGATCAATGATCCATCGTGCCGAGAGACCGGAGATGTCACGAGCGCGCCAGTGCTTCGGCCGCGATCATCCGTGCTTCAGGCTCCATGCCGACGCGGCGCAGCGCATCGACGATGCGAAACAGGTGCGCAGGCGGGACATAAGCCCAACCCGGCGTTTGCATCCCCACCGCGGCAAGCAAAGCAACTGTTCCCGGCTGTCGTGCCACGACCGCACGGTCGAGTGCTCGGGTCCATGAGGATTGCCGTCCGACCGGAACGGCCAGCGTTTCGGCCAAAGTTTCGACATCGGCGCGCGACAATCGTCCCAGCCCTGCCAGTCCGGCAAAAAGAAACTGGCGACTTATATCGCTGTCGACAAAGCCACGCACGTCGCCCGCGCCGATTGTGAACACGGCGCGCGGGGCACCGACGGCAAGCATGCCCCAACCAAGGCTGCCATCGGCTACTTTATCGGCCCATCGAGCAGCCTGAAGATCCAACCCCGCAGACATCATGCTTGCAACGAGCGCATCGGCGTCGCCAGCGCCAACAGCGACATCGGTCGGGATCATCGCCGATGCGCGTGCCGTCAGGATCTGGCGGGCATAGGGTTGAAACGGATCTTGCGAGGGTTTCCACAAAGCCCGCAACGCCGCCAGCCGCGCCGGAGGGTCGCTGGAATAAGCCGAACGCAAGTCGTTTGCGGTTGTGCCCCCGCGATCGGCGGGATCGGCGGCATCGTAAATCGCCCCGTAAAGGTCGACCAGCGCAGCATTCGAGAACACGCCAAGCGTCGCTGCCCGGTCGGCGAATGCCGTGCGCGCACTCGGCTCGGTCAGTGGCGCGCGCGCAGCCCACGCCTGAACCTGAGGGCCGACTGTCCCGAACAACGGCGTTGGTATCGAAACACCGACAGCTGCGGCAAGGCCATAGCGCCATGCGGTCAACCGCTCGACATCGTCCCACTGTATCGTGATCGCGCGCCGCGTGTTGGTGCCCGCGCCGACCACTTTTTCCGCAAGGAGAACATCGATGCCGCGTGCCCGGCGCTGCTTGCCGTTGCGCGCCTGGCTGACCAGCGATCCGGCAGTACCACTTTCGCCCGACAGTCCGGCGCACATCGCCCGTGCCAGTTGCCATGCCGGTGCCGGCCCCTGCGCCGCTGCATCGTCAGCAATACCGCACATTGCCGCCGGGTCGGCACTTGCCAGCGATGCCTGCATCGCGGCCTCGTAAAGCCACGGGGTAAAATTATCCGAATCAACGCGTTGCACCAGCGCACGGGCGTTTTCGGCTTCGCCCATCCGCACCAGCAACCAGGCACGGTGCGCGACCCAGTCTGCTCCATCGATATTCGCCGGGATACTGCTTTGCGACAGCAACGCCCGTCGTAACAATATCGATACCCACCGTGATGCAACCGGTGCTTTCAGCCGCACCATCATTGTCGTCAGGTATCGGCCATCGGAATCACCGAAGGCGCTCGCGCCAAATCCGCCGTCCTCGACCGGCAGCAATCCGACCTGATCCAGCGAACGCCGCGCTTGCGGGGGCAGATCCTGTGGCGGCGCTATTGCCGAACTGACATTGTCGCCGCTTCCGGCTAATCCGCCTTCATCCGCCGCAACATCGACCGACGGATCGGTCACCGTCGATCGCACTGGCGGCGTTAAGGTCAGTTCGGGCATGTCCTGTGCATCGCGGTCTGGCGCCGATCGTGCCGGGCGGTCATCGGACGGTTTCGGCGCAGGCTTTGGGGATGGCGGCGGGTCGGGTTCGCCAAATCCTGGCGGCAAAATCGACTGTGGTCCTTTCTGCGCCAGAGCAGGCACGAGTGCGATCAATGCCGCACCGCAAAGTAAAAAGGCCCCTAGCTGCCTAGCGGGGAAGCGCATTTGTCGGCACCGTTTTTTCAATCCGTTTTAGCGGCTTGGTCGTGTCGATCCGCGACAGCCAGATGGCACTACCGATCAAAGCAAGCACCGCGACAATCATGATTAACAATTTCGCCATGCGCGGCTTTGTCCCTGAGCTATATATTTCTCGATTATGTGCTCTTTGCCCGATCCAGCGGGGTTATGTATAGCCCCGACATTATGCCAACTGCCGCCGCTCAACCATATACAGGTCCCACGATTGACCGGCCGATCGTCTTGGTCGGCCTGATGGGCGTCGGCAAGACAACCGTCGGACGACGGCTCGCGGTGCGGCTCGGAATCTCATTCGTCGATGCCGATGATGAAATCGAGCGCGCCGCCGGGCTGAAAGTCGCCGAGATTTTCGAGCGCTTTGGCGAAGCGCATTTTCGCGATGGCGAACGGCGCGTGATCGCCCGGCTGATCGCGGGCAAACCCAAAGTGATTGCGACGGGCGGCGGCGCATTCATGAATGATGCGACGCGCGCGCTTGTCCTCGAAAACGCGACAGCAGTATGGCTCGACGCCGACATCGAAACGCTTGTTGCGCGGGTATCACGCCGCGACCACCGGCCGCTCCTGCATGGCAAGGATGCCGGTACCGTTCTCCGCGATCTTGCGGCAATTCGAAATCCGGTTTATTCGCTCGCGCCGGTTCATGTGCAAAGCCAGGCAAGCCCGCACGAAGCGACGGTCGAAGCGATCGTCGGGCGCTTGGCCATATGACGCGCGTAACCGTCGGGCTCGGCAATCGCAGTTACGACATTTTGATCGAGGCAGGCGCGATGACGCGTGCGGGCGCGTTGATCAAACCTTTTACAAAGACACAGCGGATCATCGTCGTCACCGATGCCAATGTAGCGTCACTGCATCTTGCGGCGATGATCCATTCGGCCGAGTCGGCTGGTCTGGCGACAGAAACGATTGTCATTTCGCCTGGGGAGGGATCAAAAAGCTGGGCACAGCTCGAAGCGCTTTGCGACAGGCTTTTGACGCTCGAGATTGAGCGAAATGAAGCCATCGTGGCGCTCGGCGGCGGTGTGATCGGTGACCTCACCGGTTTTGCAGCGGCCATCGTCAAGCGCGGCTGCACGGTCATACAGGTTCCGACCACGTTGCTTTCGCAAGTCGATTCGTCGGTCGGGGGCAAAACCGCGATTAACACGCGCGCAGGCAAAAACCTGATTGGTGCATTTTATCAGCCCGCATTCGTGCTCATCGATCCCGATACCCTCGATACGCTACCTTCGCGCGAGCTGCGTGCGGGCTATGCCGAAATCGTCAAATATGGCCTGATCGACAATCCTGAATTCTTTGCGTGGTGCGAGGAAAACGGCTTGGCGTTGATCAATGGCGATCGTGACGTACAAACTCATGCGATTGCCGTAAGCGTGACCGCCAAAGCGCGGATCGTCGGCGACGACGAACGCGAAACCAGCGGCACGCGCGCGCTACTCAATCTGGGCCATACATTCGGTCATGCGCTCGAGGCGGAAACCGGGTTTTCCGAGTGCTTGCTGCACGGCGAAGGCGTTGCCGCGGGAATGGCAATTGCCTATCGCTTCTCGGTGTCGAGAGGAATTTGCCCGGTAGAAGATTCCGAGCGCGTCGACCGGCATCTCGCGGCTGTCGGCCTGCCTATCGGCGCGCGTCCAGCGACGAATGCCAATGGCACAACGCTTGCGGCGCATATGGCGCACGACAAAAAACGCGACGGCGGCAGCGTGCCGTTTCTGCTCTCGCGCGGGATCGGAAAAACCTATCTCGATCGCGACGTTCAGCTCGCCGACGTTGCAACGTTCCTCGATCAGGATCTTTAATGCCCAACGGTATCGCCAAATCGAATCTGCCGACAAAAATGTGCCCCGTCTGCGCCCGGCCGTTTACCTGGCGCAAGAAATGGGCACGCGACTGGGACAACGTAATCTATTGTTCGGATAAATGCCGCGCCACAGGTTCATCAGTGACTTCGCGAGAACGCCAGAAATAGCCACGCCCCAATCAATGTCACACCGCCGACGGGCGTAATCGCACCGAACCAGCGCGGCGCTCCAATGGCCATCGCGTAAAGCGATGACGCGAAAATAGCACCGCCTGCGAGAAATGCCCACGATACGCGCCGATCGAAGCGCGCTACTGTGATAGCGGCCGCAGCGTGCGGAAGTTGATAGGCCGCGCCCGTCCGAAGCCAACCAGCCGCTTGTTCGCCCGCGCCGTGCGCACCAAAGGCCCCTGCCATGATCGCCAGCGCCGCCGACAAAGCGGCAATCATGATCAACGGATCACGCTTCACGTTTGGCCTCGAACGGCTCGCCGCGGAACATCATATGCTGAAGCGAATGCAAATCACCCGTGACACCCTGCGCTTCCAGCCGTTCGACGTCACGGCGACGATATTCGCTTTCGATTTCGGCAATACGCGCGTCGTCGACTGAGAGAACCTTCAATCCTTCGATACCCATGAGCACGGCGGATTCGAAAACTTCACGAATGCTGACGCGCACATCGAGCGGCGCGAGCGCAATCATCTGCCGGCGGTCGAACGCGCGCACGAGCACCGCGGCCTGCGGAAACGTCGTCATGATGGGCTCCAATTCCTTGGGGCCCAGCGTCGGGTCGTCGGTACAGAAAAGGATGAGCGAAGCTTGTGCCGCGCCCGCGGTCCGCAACAAATCGATGCGACGGCCGTCGCCATAATAGACTTTGACGCCAAATTCGGCAGTACGTTCGATTTGCGCGGGCTTCACGTCGATCAGCGTCACCGATACGCCTTGTGCCAGCAACATTTGCGATACGGTCTGCCCGAACCTGCCATAACCGACGATGATCGCGCTGGACTGTTTTGCTGCCTCGGGCCCCTCGGGCACATCCATTTTCGATGGCGCATATTCATATCGGCGCGCAATCATCAGCAGGAATGGAGTTGTCGCCATCGACAGCGTTACAACCGCGCCGAACAAGCTGGCGGCGCTTGGTTCGATCAGCAGTGCGTCCTGCGCCTGCGCGAAAAGGACGAAACCGAACTCGCCGCCCTGACTAAGCAGGAGCCCAAGTCCGAACGCCGGTCGCGTTTCCATGCCGAAAGCACGCGCAAGCGCAAAGATGAGCGCCGTTTTGATGACAACCAGTGCCGCCGCCATGCCGATCACAAACATCGGATTGGCAAGCACCGCATCCACATCGACGACCATACCGACTGCCATAAAGAACAAGCCGAGCAGGATAGCCCGGAACGGCTCGATATCCGCTTCGATCTCATGTCTGTAAGGCGAGTCGGCAAGCATGACGCCAGCCACAAAGGCGCCGAGCGCCGTCGACAAATGCAGCGATTCCATGACGGCCGATGCAGCGAATACCGTGAACAGGCCGACGACAATGAACAGTTACTGTTCGCCCAGCCGCCCGATCAGGCGGAGCAACGGCCCGACAACATAACGTCCCGCCAGCACGAGCCCAACGACGGCGCCGACGGTGTAAACCGCCATCATCCACCCCGGGGGGGCAGACGGGTCCGCGGGCGCCCGCGATAAGGCGGCGATTATCGTGATCAGCGGGACGATTGCCAGATCCTGAAACAACAGAACCGAAAACGCCCGCTCGCCGAATGGCGTGTTGATGCGCCCCGACGATTTCAGGCTGGGGAGGACTTGTGCCGTCGACGACAGCGCCAGCGGCAAACCCAGCGCCAGCGCAGCGCCCCAGCTGAAGGTCGTCGCCGCACTGATCAGCGCCGCGATCGCAAGACCGCATATCACGACCTGCAGAAGTCCAAGGCCAAAAATGTCATGCTTTAGCCGCCAGAGCCGGGCTGGATTAAGCTCGAGCCCTACAAGAAATAGCAGCAGCGCAATGCCGAGTTCAGCGGCGCCGAGTTTCGATTCGGCGCCGCCGACCAGCCCAAGTCCAAATGGCCCAATCGCGACACCCGCAAGCAGATAGCCCAGCACGGAGCCGAGACCGAAGCGCCGGAAAAGCATGACAAAAAGCAATCCTGCACCCAGCAGGATGACTCCTTCGCGCAGGATCGACGCACTCATGACCGGGCTTGCTGTGCGGCCGCAGCGGCGGCGTCGAATGCCAGCATGATCGAAGCGTGACGCGCCGGGTGCGGTCGTGCCGGCGCGAAAACTTCGAGCCCCGGCCAGTTCCCCGGATGATCGCGCTCCCCGGCAAGATAAGCGCGCAAGTCGGCCGCTGCCCGCCGCATTGCGAAGTGGTCTTTGCCGACAATATTTTGTCCTAACAGTACGGCCGATGCCTGACCAAGAGCGCAGGCCCGGACTTCCTGTCCGAGTGCGATGACGCATCCATTCTCGTCGAGCTTGATATCGACAATGATCCGGCTACCGCACGTGGGCGACCGGCGTTCGACGGTCGCATCTGGATCGGCCAGCCGCGGGCGATCGGCAACCGACGCCGCCAGTCGCAGGATTTCGGTGTTGTAGAGTGGCGTATTCATCGCGAACTCATTGCGAACGGCGCTTTGCAACGAAATCAACAAGGGCAGCCGAGCTGGCGCGGAGCAATGAATAGGTCCGCGAGTCGGTCATCCAGGGCGGCCGCTTCGACATGGCGCCGTAAAATGTGTCGTGAACCAGCATGATGAAAAGGAATACCAATGTCGCTGCGATCAGGCCTTTCAACGCGCCAAACCCCAGACCAAGAACGCGATCGAACGGTCCGAGTAAAGATGCACGCGTCGTCGCGCCGAGCGCATTGCCCGCCATCTTCACGGCCAGAAACGTCGCCCCGAAAACGATAGCGAATGCCAATACTGATGCACCCGCTTCGGTTCCAACGGGTTTTACAAGCATCGTGGCAACGGGCGCATGGAGCATTTTTACAGCGACGATCGCCAATATCCATGCAGCGAGCGACGCCGTCTCGCTCACGAAACCGCGTGAGAACCCAAGCGCACCCCCAAGGCCGACAGTCAGCAGCACAAGAATATCGAGCGCGGTCAACGCCAATCTAAAATGCCCGTTCGAGTTTGCTCATCAACGAGCGCGCAGGACTTGGCGGTGGACCGATTTCATCAAGCCCTTCGTCAAGCCGGTCGACGCGTCGGTAAAGGTCGACGCTTGCAGCAACAAGCGCCCGAGCATCTGCAGGAAGTTTGGATATCGCGTCAGCGTCGCTCATGACCGGCGGACCCAGACGGCGCGACGGATCGAGCACGGCGTCGGGCGAAATCTCACCGGCACCAAGCGCTCGTTGCGTCAGCAACCACGCAATGACGTGCATCAATCGGGTGGTCACTTTGAGCGATTCGCAAGAAAAAATAACGCGCTCAAGCGGCGTGAGTGCGTCGCGCGCCACGCGACCCGTGGCATCGAAGTAACTTCGGGCTTCATCAGCCAAAAGCATCGTCTCAATATACAGACCATCGACAAGACGCTGAGCAAGCATGGCATCTCTGTGCCACAGGAATACCGACGCGGGAAACAGCAATGTTGCGCCAATGCGGCCCGATACGGGTCAAGCCTGCCTGCGTTCAGGCAATGATGTCGGGAATCAACTGATCCTGAACCATGACAATTTCGTCTTTCAGCCGTAACTTGCGCTTTTTCATCCGCGCGATTTGCACCTGGTCGCTGCTGCCACCGGAGATCAGCGCGTCGATTGCAGAATCGATATCGCGATGCTCAGCCAGGAGATTGTGCAATTTTGCCTCGAGCTCGCGAGGTTCCATCAAGAACGCCATCAGTGACAGCCTAACGCAGCTCGACCCGCCACTCAATCGTCGTTCGCGCAGCGCATCTTGTCGGAATTCGATCAAAAAGGGGCAGACAACGCCGCGGATACATGGTTCACTGTACATGGTCGACATATAAGGAGTTACGAAAGATGGACAGAGCGCACATCACCGCACTTCAGGCAAAGCACAGCGGTATCGATCGCCGCATCGCAGCGGAGATAGCACGTCCTCTTCCCGACACGTCGACGCTAGCAAAGCTGAAAAAGCAAAAGCTGAAAATAAAGGAGTCGATCAGCGGGATTGCCTAGCGCAGCTTCAGGCCCGGCCTGCGCGCACGATCGACCGGAGGAACGAACGGCGTAAAATTCATTGGCGCGTTTGACGTCGAACCGCCGCGCGCATTTTTCGGATCGATTTCCTGATCGAACGCGATCCCGGCACGTCCCTCGGCGACCCATGCGATCCGTCCGGCGACTGCGCCGATGCCGCGTAATGCGGCCGAAATCGGTGCGCCGATATGGAATGCGACAGGCGCGTCGACCATCATGCCGCCGGGCGACAAATTGCGCACACGGACCGAAACGGGTTGCAAGGCACCTTCGACCAGTATTTCGGTCGAAAGGAACAAGCTGTCCCGCGCGGCGTGGCGCTTTTTGGCATTTATCTCTGTGGACATGGCATTACCGACGATCGCAAAGTTTCTTCGCGTGCCGGCTTAGCCGATCAACCGCTTCTGAATCGTAAACGTCACTCGTCGCGCGACACTTTTTCCTGCCGCTCATGCTTTTCCTGGGCCTCGAGCGTCATCGTTGCGATCGGCCGTGCTTCGAGCCGTCCGAGCGAAATGGGCTCGCCAGTAACCTCGCAATAGCCATATTCGCCATCTTCGATCCTGCGTAGAGCAGCATCGATTTTGCTGATCAATTTGCGCTGCCGGTCGCGCGTCCGCAGTTCGATCGACCAATCGGTCTCGCTTGATGCGCGATCAGTGACGTCGGGTTCGCGCAAAGGCTCGTTCTGCAACGTGTTCAGGGTATCCTGTCCCTCGCGCAGCAGCGCGTCCTTCCACGCGACGAGCTTTTCGCGGAAATAAGCGATCTGGCGCTCGTTCATAAATTCTTCGTCGGCTGACGGGCGATATTCGCCGGTGCCCGAAGTCATTGCAGTGGTCGCATGGTCGTTAATGGGCTCCATCTCATACGCCCGATTGGCCATTGCTCTCTCCCTAACTTGCCCGATTCCTTTGCTCGCGAAAGGATGACGGGATCGCTGTGCCGCGGCCTATAGCCACCCATGCCAAGCCACACAAGCATACTCGCTTCACCGCAAACAGCGTGCAAAATAGCCCCTAAATGGAACATTAACTTCGAATGTTGGCGCAATGCAGACGCAAACGCGGCCCCGTATGCTGAAATCTAGGTTAACCGGGTTGCACCAACCGATATTGTCTGCACGGTAGAAATCAGGACACGGGCGGTGCTTATTGTTTGCCGCTCAGTTCGAAAGAACAGGATGTGGTACTATGTCGGTGAAGATGGCTCTTGCCAAATTATGTGCTTGTGCCTGCGGCGGGGCAATCGTGGGCGGTAGCGCGATGCATGTCGCGCAGCAAACACCCGTTCGTCACGTCAAGGTTCAAAAGGTAAAAGCAAAAGCGAAGCTCCACCGACCGAAGGCTTATGCACAACGTGCCGCAAAGGGACGTCGCGTCGTAAAGCGGGTCCGTCGTGTTTCCACACAATATGCCTGTGCAGCAGGCGGAGGCGGCGCAACGACGACAACCGTCACACGCAGCATGGGATCACGCGGCAGCGGCATCGCGGCTCCTTTGCCACCGATGGGTCCGGTTGATGCAGCCTATGCTCAGTCGCAAGGCGGCGGCAGCGGCGGATATCCGGTCGTTATCGGTGGTTCCGGCGGGTTTGGCGGGTTTGGCGGCGGGGTGTTTGCCGGCGGGTTTTTTGGCGGCGGCAGCGGCGGCGGCGGAATTGTCGTTTCGTCGACAACCAGCGGCGGCTCGTCGTCAACTTCGTCAGGCGGTTCGGGCGGGAGCTCGACATCGACGTCATCTGGCGGCTCGGGTGGGTCTGGCGGCTCCGGGGGCAGTTCGACTTCAACCGGCGGCGTGTCGAGCACATCGGGCGGAAGCTCGTCTTCGACTGGCGGCGTGTCGAGCACCTCAGGTGGAAGTTCGACGTCGACTGGCGGCTTAAGCAGCACATCGACAAGCTCAACCGGCGGCTCTTCCACAGGTGGATCATCGACCGGCGGATCATCGACCAGCACATCTACTGGAGGATCTTCGACCGGCGGATCGTCGACATCAACTGGCGGATCGTCCACTGGTGGATCGTCCACTGGTGGATCGTCCACTGGTGGATCGTCAACATCGACCGGGGGATCTTCAACTGGCGGATCGTCGACATCGACTGGCGGATCATCGACATCGACCGGCGGCTCGTCGACAAGCACGTCGACTGGCGGCTCATCAACAAGCACGTCAACGGGTGGCGTCTCATCAACCTCTTCTACAAGCAGCGGTGTTTCGACGTCGAGCTCAACATCAACAAGCTCGAGCACCAGTTCATCGACAAGTTCGTCGAGCGGAGGCAGCAGCAGCGGTGGCAGCAGCGGTGATCCGACTGACGTGCCCGCGCCGCCGATGGTAATGCTATTCGGTCTTGCAGCAGCGGCACTCGTTGCGCGCGGCCGCTTCGCCAAGCGCGCCCAAGCCTGAACGAACGCGAACGACGAAAGAGCGCGGGTGCCCTGCCCGCGCTCTTTTCGTCACATCCAGTCGATTGGACGGGGACTTAGTGTATCGGGCTATCAGAAGCGCACAGTGGCCGACAAGCGCATCTGGCGCGGCTCGACCGGGCGCACGTGGCGATCTTCGATACCGTCGGCTGGTTCGTCCGGCAGTCGCGACGCGTAAAAATAGTCGATTTCATTGTCTTGAGCATTGAATGCGTTGAGCAGTTCGACGCGACCGAGTTGATATGCGGCGCGAGTGTTGAGGACCGGAAGCGGGTCCCTGTTTCCCCGTTCACGTGTTCGCGCGTTATGGTGGAGCCTAGCGGGGTCGAACCGCTGACCTCAACACTGCCAGTGTTGCGCTCTACCAACTGAGCTAAGGCCCCATAACTGTTGCATGCATAATTCAGCACGCATCACGTTGCAACGTCGCAGACGCTGCTTGCAGGTGGTCAAACTTCCTGTTCGTCCGGTCCGGTATCAACACCCAGATCGTCGTCACCGCCCAGATCAACTTCGTCATCGGGTGATTTTTCGGCGTCTTCGTCGACATCGATGTCGAGATCGTCGTCACCGAGATCGGCATCGGCAACGGCCAGTTCCTTTTTCGGCGCATCAAAAGGCAATGGCTGCTTTGACTTCAAGATCGACTCAGGCACCCAGATGTTCCCGCACGATATGCACGTGCACGGATCATCTTTCGTAAGATCATAAAAGCGGGTCGCACATTTCGGACATGTCCGTTTTGTGCCCCATTCAGGCTTAACCATGGGCTTGTCGCGCTCCAGCATATCAGGGAAATCGAGGGTTACCCCGCGAAGTTGAGCGCCCTTGCCATAGCATAGCGCCGCTGTCAAAGCCGCGCAGGATGCAGCCCGTTTCTCGAGCCTTTGGTGCCGCCGGTCCACTGGTCGGTCACGTTGCGATCCCCGGCGACAAATCGATTTCGCACCGCGCGCTGATGCTGTCGGCGTTAGCCATCGGGGAATCTGTCATCGACGGACTGCTCGAAGGCGAAGACGTCCTTGCGACTGCGGCTGCACTCCGCGCGATGGGCACGCAAATCGAAAAACGCGATCGGTTCTGGCACATTCACGGCGTCGGCGTCGGTGGACTGTTACAGCCATCGACTGCACTCGACATGGGCAATTCGGGTACATCGACCCGGTTGCTGATGGGTCTCGTCGCCTCGCACCCAATCACGGCGACATTTATCGGCGATGCGTCGCTCGGCAAACGACCGATGGGCCGCGTCATC